>CAZGHD010000016.1:0-21783 GCA_964525525.1 uncultured Lachnospiraceae bacterium
ACTACAAGTTCCAAATGCGAAAACTCGAAACGCTCTCCGTAATGTTCGGTGCTTATGAAGAAGATGCAGAGGAAGATATCCCTGCATAAAAGTAATAACCGGAAGGCAAAAATGCCTTCCGGTTACATACCACCCTCAAAACTTCGCTAAGAACACATAGCAAAAGGCAGTGAGATTTTTTTAATTATTTTTTCAGCCATTTGCGGCGGACTTCGTCGTATACCTCGTCGGGAATCTCGTCTGCGGGATGCTCTATGTTGTTCGGAACGTACATATCTCCGCCGATCTTTTTGAAGGTACAGAAGGTATCGTTTCTGTATTCGTCGCGTTCCTCTTTGTTGCGGAGGTTGGGAACCTTTATCGGAGCGTTTCCGTTTACGATAGAGCGGTACGCGAGTATACCGGGGATACACATATCAACCGCGGTGTATACGTCTATGGCGCGCTCTTTTGCGGTCTCATCGCCCATTATAGAGCGGATGAAATAATACGTCGGATAGAAATCCGCGCCGCCGTGACCGGTTTCTTCGGTTCCTTCGATTACCGCTTTGGGTGCGTACGTTTCAAATTCGGGTTTTGAACCGTCACCGACTTCGGTACGGATCGCGAGAGTACCGTCACCAAAGTCGTTCATTGCGCCGCGGTCGCCGTTAAGCTGATAGTTTGACGGGCGCGCCTCTGTATGCTTTAAGTTAAAATGCAGGCTCTTGAGAATAGCGCCGTTATTGAGGGTGATGATCTCCATACCCGCGCATCCTGCGGCGCAGCCGAGATCACGGTAGAAGGGCATATTCTGTGTTTCAAATCCCGATACCTGAACGGGACGGAGACCTGTCATATAGAGGATCGGACCGATGGAATGCGTGCAGTAGAAGGTTGAAGGCATCTCGTTACGCCAGTGGTCGCGCTCGCCGTAGGTGATGCTCGGCCAGATGCTTGAACAGTCGTGAAGATATTCGCCCTCGGCATACATCAGCTCACCGATGTCGCCCTTTTTGAATCTTTCGCGCATTTCCCAGCGAACGGGAGTGTAACAGTAATTTTCTGCATAGGTGTAGATCTTTCCGCTGCGTTCAACAGCTTCAATAAGCTCGACTGCCTCTTTCATGGTAGCGCAGGTGAGACATTCGGTCATTACGTTGCAGCCTTTGTCAAGCAGACGGACTGCGTACGGAACGTGCTCGTTTGCATAGTTTGCAAGGACCGCGCCGTCAAGATCGTGAGCCAAAAAGTCCTCAAAATCGTTATAGTAGGCTACGCCTTCCACTCCGCGGTCGTCCAAGAATCTTTTGCACCGCGCAAGAACCTTTTCGTCTTTGTCGCAGACTGCAGAGAGCTCTGCAATATCGTTATGCGCGATAATCTGATCGACCATCGTCATTCCGCGGCGAAGGCCGAATACGCCTATTTTTACCTTTTCCATGTCTTGATCTCCTTGTTTTTATTTATTTTTCTTTTTTTGTCTAAGCTTTTCGTAGAACTCCTCGGGAATCTCCGGGTCGCCCTGCACGTTGTTTGAAACGTACATATCTCCAGCGATTTTCGGGAACGTACAGAACGTGTCGTTTCTGTACCTGTCACGTTCGTCTTTATTCCGCAGATCGGGGATCTTTATCGGTACATTCCCGTTTACTATCGAGCGATATGCAAGAATTCCGGGGATGCACATATCTACCGCAGTGTAAACGTCGATTATACGTTCAAGTGCGGTCTTGTCACCGAGTATAGCGCGGGAAAAATAGTAGGTTGTGAAGAAATCTCCGCCGCCGTGACCGTATTTTTCTGCGCCTTCAACGACGGGTGCGGGAGTGTATACGTTGTTTTCTCCTTCTCCGTTTTTACCGGGCTGTTCTATGTATGTCGCAAGCAGACCGCCGTCAAGATCGTTCATCGCTCCGAGAGTTCCGTTAAGCTGGAATTTTGAGGAACGGGGCATAGTCTTTTTTACGTTTCCGTGAAGACTTTTTAGAATAGCGCCGTTTTCGAGCGTTATTATTTCCATTCCCGCACAGCCTCCGCCGTATCCAACGTTACGCATATAGGGCAGACTTTGCGTTTCATAGCCGACTACCTGCACGGGGCGGAGCCCTGTGATGGTGAGTATCGGACCGATAGAGTGAGTACAGTAGAAGGTGGATGCCATCTCGTTACGCCAGTGATTTTTGCGGAATCCGGTGATGCTTCCCCAAATCGGCTCGCCGTTATGGAGGTATTCACCCTCCGCGTACATAAGCTCGCCAATATCTCCGCGGCGGAAACGCTCTCTCATTTCCCAGCGTGCGATCGTGTAGCAGGCGTTTTCCGCCAGCATATATATCTTGCCGCTGCGTTCAACAGCTTCGATAAGTTCGACTGCTTCTTTCATTGTGGCGCAGGTTACACATTCGGTCATAACGTGAAATCCCGCGTCAAGAGCCTTTATAGCAAGCGGTACGTGCTCGTGAGCAAAATTCGCGAGAGCCACAGCGTCCATGTCGTGCTTCAAAAACTCATCGAAATCATCATAATAAGTTATTCCGCTGTGTTCGGCAAGATTCTTTTTACAGGTGTCGAGCGCCCGCGGACTCACGTCGCAGATAGCGACTAATTCTATAACGGGGTCGTCGAGGCTTTGCTGCATCATGTAACGACCGCGTACGCCGCCGACCACGCCGATTCTGACCTTTTTCATCATACGTTTTCTCCAGTTGTATCAGTTGATGTTTCTATATAAGAATTTTAACATATTCCCGTGAATACAACAATGAGTAAATAGCACAATTATTAAAGCGGATTTTTGTGGAATTTGCTTGATGCCTAAAAATTATATAAAAACATTACTGATATATTCTGCTTTTACCGATGAGACATCGGAAACGACCGAACAGACAAAATTGAACATTTCAGCATTTTTATTTGCTATAATATAATCGGTGAATAAAAAACGGAGGATAACGTAGATGCAAGCAATTAAAGCAATACAGCTTGTCAAGCGGTACAAAAATCTGACTGCCGTAGATAAGCTTAATTTAGAAATAAATCAGGGCGAGTTGTTTTCTCTGCTTGGTGTTAACGGCGCGGGAAAAACCACAACGATAAAAATGCTTTGCGGTTTGACAAAGCCTACAGAGGGCGATGCTGTTGTGGGCGGTTACAGTATTATAAAAGAATCGGAAAAGGTAAAACGGCTGATCGGTGTTTCTCCCCAAGAGACCGCCGTTGCGCCGAATCTTTCCGTGAAAGAAAATTTGGAGCTGATCTGTGGTATTCACGGGTTCTCCAAGGAAAAAACTGAAGCAAAGATCAGAGAAATTTCGGAACAATTTGATTTATTCAGCGTTTTGCGGAGAAAAGCAGGGAAGCTGTCCGGCGGTTGGCAACGTCGTGTCAGTATTGCAATGGCACTGATCAGCGAACCCGAAATCCTGTTTTTGGATGAACCTACTCTCGGTCTCGACGTTATTGCAAGACACGAGCTTTGGGACACGATTCACTTTTTAAAGGGCAACGTGACGATCATCCTGACAACACACTATATGGAAGAAGCCGAGGCGCTTTCTGACCGTATAGGTATTATGAAAAACGGCAGACTCCTTGCGGTGGGAACTGTTGAGGAACTGAACAGAATGGGTGGAACAAATGATTTTGAAACAGCGTTTGTTTCTATTGTAAAGGAGGACGGGAGATGAGAATGATTACTTTTGCAAAAAGGTGTGCCAAAGAGATTTTGCGCGATCCGATCAATCTCGGCTTTGGCTTGGGATTTCCTCTGGTGTTACTGTTGCTTCTGAGTGCTATGCAGGCAAATATTCCCGTGAGCTTGTTTGAAATAAATACTCTGACTCCCGGGATTACTGTGTTCGGACTATCTTTTATGACGCTGTTTTCCGCAACGCTGATTGCCAAAGACCGTGAAAGTGCATTTTTGCAGAGACTATACACGACACCGCTTACAGGATTTGATTTTATCATAGGATATATGCTACCGCTTTTGCCGATTGCTCTCGGACAGACGGTCATTTGCTATCTGTTTGCTATTCCCTTGGGGCTTAACTTTAGCGTAAATATTATCTATGCCGTCATTGGTATGATTCCTATGGCTGTTTTCAATATCGCACTCGGACTTTTGTGCGGCAGTGTTTTGGGCGTTAAGCAGGTCGGCGGTATTTGCGGCGCATTACTTACAAATCTCTCTGCGTGGCTTTCCGGCGTGTGGTTTGATTTGAAGCTCGTAGGAGGCTTTTTCGAGAAATTAGCGGGTGTGCTCCCATTTGTTCACGCAGCCGAAATGGAAAAAGCGTTATTTAACGGAAATTTTGAGCTTGCGGGGGAACACATTCTGCCTGTTATTCTGTACAGTGTATTTATAACGGCGGTCTCCGTGATCTGTTTCCTCGGACAAATGAAAAAACAGTAAGGAATTAAGACGATGAAATACAAACTCATTATCGACAAAGATGCAGAAGAAGAAATAATAGCGGTCGTTCATGCGCCCTCTTCTCTCACAGAACAAATAGAAAACCTTGTGTGTAGTTTTTCGGGTGCGGATAGCATTATGGGATATAGGGACTGCGAGACCAGAAAACTGATGTTCGATGAAATCGAATGTATTACTATTATTGACAGAAAAGTTATTGCTATCGATACCGACGGTACTCAATACCGTATTCAAGACAGGCTTCGTGATTTGGAGGAGGTTTTGCCCTCTTATTTTATCCGTATTAACAAATCTGCCATTGCAAATGAACACCGTATTTTGCGGTTTGATGCGGTGTTCAGCGGCGGTGTGGATGCCGTATTTCATTGCGGCTATCGGGAGTATGTTTCCAGACGTTGCTTTACGGAAATCAAGAGGAGGTATGAAAGGATATGAAAAAGTATATTTTAGAATTTTTGCGGCGCGGTTTACTTGCTTGTGGTTTGGGACCGATCGTTTTGGCGGTGGTATACCTGATTTTACAGCGTTCTGCTGACATAGATACCTTAACCGTAAATCAGATATGCATTGGGATATTTTCATTAACCGCTCTTGCGTTTATAGCGGGCGGTATGAACGCTATATATCAAATTGAGCGTCTGCCCCTTATGGCGGCAATTTTGATTCATGGCAGCGTTTTATATATCAGCTATCTTTGCACTTATCTGATCAACGGCTGGCTGGAATGGGGTGCAGCTCATATCTTAGCTTTTTCTGGTATTTTTGTTGTCGGATATTTATTGATCTGGGCGGTCATTTATTCCATAATCAAAAAGAACACAGACCAAATAAACGAGATATTGAAGAAAAAACAACAGAATGTAAAATAAATAGCTCGGGAAGCGGTATGATTTAAATCATACCGCTTCCCGAAAATATTCTCGGCCTGCGCTGGAGAGAAATTCAATTCATTCTTTTCAGTGTAAGCAGAAATTTGTCGACTTCCCGTTTGGTATTGAAATAACCGAAACTTACCCGCACTGCGCCGCCGTCGGGCGTGCCTATTGCTTTGTGCGCGAGAGGAGAGCAGTGGTATCCGGATCTTACGCATATTCCGTTTTCAGATAGGTATCCGTCTATTTCACTTGCCGATTTGCCTGAAATATTAAACAAAACGGTTGAACCGCACTCACGCGGGTCTCCGTAGACGACAGCGTTTTTTGTAACGCTTAATCCTTCGATGAGACGCAGACGCAGAGCGTTTTCGTGCGTTCTGATCTCGGCGGGAGTAACCTCACCAAGCCACTTCAGTGCGGCAGACAGCGCGGCTATCCCGGGTGTGTTTTGCGTTCCGGCTTCAAATCTGTCCGGCAGGAGATCCGGCATATTGCGGTCGAGCGAATCTACACCTCCTCCACCTTCGATCACAGTGTTACCGCGGCATTTGTCGCAGTTTATTATAAATCCCGTGCCTTGAATTCCGTAAAGTGCCTTGTGCCCCGGGGCGCACAGCGCGGATACGCCGCTCTCTGACAGATCGTAGTCGATTATCCCTGCGCTCTGTGATGCGTCGCATATTAGCTTTATCCCTCTTTTTTTCGCTATTTTTTCTATTTCGTTTAGCGGAAGAGTTCGCGTGCAGATATTTGACACGTGGTTTACGCAGATCAGTGAAGTGTTTGGACGCAGAAGCGATAGGATAGACTTCGGTGCGTTTTCGCCTTTGTAAATATCGTAGGTTATTATTCCGTCGGTATAAAGCTTGTGTACCGGGCGGAGAACCGAATTGTGCTCAATGTCGCTGATAAGCAGGTGATCGCCTTTTCTTATCCTTGATTTTATCGCGGTATTCAGCGCGTAACTCGCGTTGTACGTAAACGTGACGTCCTCGGGGTCGCGATGACCGAACAGGTCGGCTATCCTTTCCCGACATTCGTAAATTTTGCGTGCCGCCTCTATCGACAGCCGATGAGCGCTTCTTCCGGGATTCCCGCAATACTGTTTCAGACAGTGATCCACTTCGCTGTATACCGGCGCGGGCTTCGGATAGGTCGTGGCGGCGTTATCAAAATATATCAAGCTGATCGATCCTTAAAGTGTAAGTATTTTATATTCTATCCCTCTGCCTGCAAGTATTCTGTCGACAGACGACTTGCGCGAGGGTGAAAACTCTACTCCGTAGGCGCAGCCTTTTTCGGTATAAGCGGGGTCGAGCTTTATTATTCTGCTTTGTATATTATGCTCGGAGAGCAGCTTTTCAATTTTTATCGCCGCCGTGACCGATCCGAGCGCGGCAACACATTTTTTATTCATGCCATACCGTACCCCCTCTCAATATTTTATTTTGACTGTATCGCCTGTTTATATTTTATGCAGTGGAGATGTTTTAGGTTAAAGAAAACGCCGTGTGACTTTGCGTCATACGGCGTTATGCTTATCGCTTATAGCTTCATCAAAATCAAGGGACAACTGTTCGGGCTCTCGGATTATCTTGCGGCGAGGTTTTCTTTTGAGCGGATCGTATATAAATTTTCGGCAGGTAAATCTTTTTCCGACTACTCCGCGGTGAAAGCAAAGCATTTCTTTGTCGTCAATCAGCGGTGACGCGTGCTCGCAAAAAGCGCAAAAACGCTCTATTTCGTGCTCTGAAGTGTTCTTTTTCACGTCGTGACCTCCTTGCCCCCAAGTATCTTTACGAACAGTATATCATATTTTTTTTCTTTTTTCAAGTTTGGATATAACAAAACCGACAGAAAAAAGTAAAACGGTAAAAATAATCAGAAAATATCCTGCCTCGGCAGGGATTTTACGGGCAAATACTTCTAAGGAACCGTGCGTGGTTATAGTACCGCCGAAGAAAAATGCACCGACTCCGCAAAATAATCCGCAAAACATTTTTGAAATATAGTATTTTTTCATGCTTAGATCGGTACCTGTGATGAACTGCCGTGTCTGCATATGAACGGATATTCCCGACCATCCGACAGAGAAGGCCGCGAGCGAAAAGCAAAACGGGGCAGGCAGAACGGCGGCCGCGTTTGTACCTGACGAAACCTCGCATAAAGCTGAAAATATAAGTCTTACTTCACGTAACGGAAATCGTGCCGATACGACTCCGACGGCGGTGTAGAAAAATATTATAAATCCGCAGATAGAAACGCACGATCCTGCGGCGTCGTATATAGCGCCGCAGAGCGATTCTGGAAAACTTTGGGACTGTGCAGTGTGTGTGTTTGTACTTGACACGTTACTGCTTTTACGCAGAAAAAGAGCAACGCATACCGCCGCCGCGACCTGAAGAAAATATATCATCACTCCCGCGCGGGTACTATTTAAGATTGCCGTGCCTATTCCCGCCACTGTAAAAGCGGGGCCGGTATTGTTTGAAAACGCGATGAGCCGTTCCGCTTCGGTGCGGTCAATGTCACCTCTTTTATACAGGTCGATTGCTATCTTTCCGCCAATCGGAAAGCCGCACAAAAGTCCGAGAACGAACGCCGCAACCGACGGGGGACTGATACCTAACACGCGGCATATAGGACGGGAGATAAAGACAGGGATTTTCGTGTGCAGTCCCGTGCGGAGCATCGTGCCTGAAAGAACGAGAAAAAAGAAAAGGGACGGCACTACCTGACGGGCGCAGATCCCGAGAGCTTCTGCAGTAAATGCGGTAACGCTCGAAAGAGAAGAGAGCGAAATGATAAAAAAGGCTATGACGGCTAAAGCAGAAAAGGTAGTTTTTTCGTTTGAATTAATGGCTGTCACCCCGCATAAAAATAACAGTATGTACGGTAAAATATATTATTTTTGAAAGGTATATATTCGTTATGAGATCAAGGAAGGTGTCTGCTATCAAAAAAATCCTCGTCGGTGCACAGATCCCGCCGTCCGCTGTCGGAATCGAGTCCCGCATAGAGCTTAACGGCAGGCGGGAGGTCGTACTTGAAGGGTGTGAGGCAGTGCTTGAATACACGTCCGAGCGTGCGGTTATGCGTATGTGTGACGGGGTGGTGTCTATATGCGGAAGCGGACTTGAGATGGCAAATTACGGTGACGGTACGGTCACTCTCAGCGGAAAAATGAGTGACTTTACTATGCTTGATGAGTGAATTTTCCGGAGGATAACAATGCTGTTTTTCGTTTATTTTTTGCTTGGCAGAAGAAAGGTAAGAATAAGATATTACGATGTGGAAAAATTGATAAACCGAATACTTTCGGCAAAAATAAATATGACCGATACTGTACGCGTCGAGTGTGACACGATTGAGCTTACCGTTGCGGGAGGCGATATTAAGACTCTTGAGGAGATAGTATCCGAGCTTGGCGCGGAGTGCGAGATAATTTCGTCGCGCGGACTTCCGCGTATCTTTTCCCGCTACAAAAAAAGATACGGTATTTACGTCGGCGCCGCGCTGTTCTTTTTAACGGTTTACGCTTCCACCATGTTCGTTTGGCGTATTGACGTTGTGGGAAACGAGAACGTCACGCGGGAGGACATTATTTTACTTCTGTCCGAAAACGGGGTAAGGGAAGGGAGCTTTATTCCCGGGATAGACGTTGAGTACGTTCAGCACAGAAGTATACTTGGCGGTGAGGAGATAGCGTGGCTTTCACTCAACCGTATCGGCACGGTGTTCACGGTTGAAGTCAGAGAAAAACTGTCAAGCGAAGAAAAGGGCGCAAGCTCTGTAAACATAGTTGCTACACTTGACGGGCAGATAGACAGCATCGAGGTTTACGAGGGGGAGGCGGTCGTAAACGTGGGCGACAGTGTGAGAAAAGGTGATCTTCTTATCAGCGGAATAGTGGACGGAAATGCGCGCGGACTCAGAGAGATTCGCGCAGACGGGACTGTAATCGGCAGGGTCAGCAGTAATATTCGGGTGGAAATTCCGTTTGAAACCACTGAAAAACGCTACACGGGCAAGGAAATCCGAAAAAATAAGCTGATTTTTTTCGGAAATTGTGTAAATCTTTTCATAAACAGTGGAATTTCAATGCAAAAGTATGATACAATTATAAGTAGGAAAATTTCGGAGTTCTATGACGGCACGTCTCTGCCGATAGGAATTGAGACCGAGATATACAAAGAATACGAGGACGTTTCGGTAACGTATACTCAAAGTGAAGCCGCGGAGCTGGCGATAGCCACTCTGAATGAGAGGGTGAAGCAAGAGCTTGCGGGATCACAGCTTCTATCACGCACGCAGTCTGCGTATTTTACCGAGTATTCATTTGTTATTGATTGCGAGCTTTATATGTTAAAAAATATAGCGGAAGTTTTACCGATAGGTTAAACGGGGTAAATAAAATATGTTCGAAAAAACGATAAAAACAGAATCAAGTGAAGAAACCGCCAATATATTCGGTGCGTTTGATATTCACCTGAGTAAACTTGAAAACGCGTTCTCTGTCAAGCTCGGTAACAGCGCTGATCTTGACGGCACCGGCGACGCGATAAGAATATCCGGCGAGGACGGGGAAGCGGTAGACAGAGCTTACCGTGCGCTTAAATCTTTGCAGAAGATGCTTAAACTCAACGACGTGCTGTCCGAGCAGACGGTTGATTACGTTATACAGATGATAAAGGAAGAACGGGACGGAGAGCTTGAAAGCCTGTCCTCCGACTGTATCTGCCTTACCTCAAGAGGTAAGCCTATCAAAGCGAAAACGGTAGGACAGAAAAATTACGTTGAAGCTATACGCAAAAACACCGTAACTCTCGGTGTCGGTCCTGCGGGTACGGGAAAAACCTTTCTTGCGGTCGCTATGGCTGTAAAGGCACTTCGCGCAAAGGAAGTGAACAGGATAATTCTGACCCGCCCGGCGGTAGAGGCAGGAGAAAAACTCGGCTTTCTCCCGGGAGACCTGCAAAACAAGATAGACCCGTATCTCAGACCGCTTTACGATGCGCTTTACGAGCTTCTCGGAGCGGAGGTTTATGCGAAATATCTTGAAAAGAACACGATAGAGATCGCGCCGCTGGCTTATATGCGAGGACGTACTCTTGACGATTCGTTTATAATTCTTGACGAGGCGCAGAATACTACCTCTGAGCAGATGAAAATGTTTTTGACCCGACTCGGATTTAATTCCAAGGCAGTAGTTACCGGTGACTTGACCCAAACAGACCTGCCGTTCGGCAAAAAGAGCGGACTTCTCACGGCAGTCAAGATTCTTGATAAGATAGACGACATCGCGATACATCACTTTACCGAGATGGACGTGGTTCGTCACAAGCTGGTAAGGAAGATAATTATGGCTTACGATAAGTACGAGCGTGAGCTGAAATCTGAAAAATACAAGGTAAAAAAGCCACAGTAAAGGAAGATGAAAATGGAACTTAATATATATTTTTCAAACAAAATAAAGGGCGAGACTGTTGGTTACGAGACCTGCATTCTCGTGCGCGGCGCGATAAGGTCGACCTTGCTTTGCGAGGGATGTCACGGCAGTTATGAGGTTTCGGTTACCTTTTGCGACGACGCGTATATAAAAGAGCTTAACCGCAAATACAGAAAAATAGATAAGGCGACCGACGTTTTGTCCTTCCCGCTTTACGACGGACAGATAAGCGACGGCGCACTCGGAGACATCGTGCTGTCTTTTGAACACGCAAAGCGTCAGGCAGAGGAATACGGTCACGGACTTGACCGTGAGATAGCTTTCCTCGTTGCGCACTCAATGCTTCATCTTCTCGGATACGACCACGAGCTGTCCGACGAGGACGACCGCATAATGCGTAAACGACAGAACGCGGTAATGAAAAGAATGGGACTTGAAGTAAAATAATCAAAATAAGGTGAAAATGATGAAAAGAACAGCATTTATAGCGATAGTAGGCAGACCTAACGTAGGAAAATCCACACTTCTTAATGCTATTTTGGGAGAAAAAATAGCGATAGTATCAAGAAAGCCTCAGACAACGAGAAACAGAATAACCGGAATTTATACGAGAGGCGAGGATCAGTTCGTTTTCCTTGACACTCCCGGTATACACCGTCCGCAGACCAAGCTCGGCGACTTTATGGTAAAGACCGCTAACAGCACTATGGGAGATTCCGACGCGGTTATACTTATAGTTGAGGCAGGCAAGCCTGCGGGACAGATAGAAGAAAACGTGATAGCGCAAATAAAGCAAAAGGAGCTTCCGTGCATTCTCGTTATCAACAAGACCGACGTTTCCTCTCCCGAGAAGATAGCGGAGACGATAAAGCAGTATTCCGAGCTTTACGATTTCGATGCGTTTGTTCCGATCTGTGCTAAAAAGAACGACGGAGTAAGCATAGTTATTGACGAGGCGGCTAAATTCCTCGCCGAGGGCGACTGGTTCTTCCCGGAGGATATGATAACCGACCAACCGGAAAGACAGTTTGCGGCAGAGATAATCCGCGAAAAACTGCTTCGTACTCTCAATGAGGAGATCCCTCACGGTACTGCGGTGGTTATCGAGGCGTTTGAGGATCTCGGAAGAATGATAAAAATCAGAGCGGAGATCTACTGCGAAAAGGAATCCCATAAGGGAATCATCGTTGGAAAAGGCGGCTCGGCTCTCAAGCTGGTCGGCAGCTACGCAAGAGAGGATCTTGAAAAATTCTTCGGCGTTAAGGTGTATCTTAACCTTTGGGTAAAGGTTAAGGAAAATTGGAGAGATAACGAGGTCACCATATCCAACTTCGGTTATAATAACGACTAAATCTGAAAACAGGGGGCGGTTTTGTGCTTGAGGTTACTAAAGGTCTTGTAATACGCGAGACGGCAGTAGGTGAAAAGGATAAACTGCTCACCGTTTTGACTCACGACCTCGGTATAATCACGGTCAGCGCAAAGGGAATACGCTCGGTGAAAAATCCGAATATCGCATCGGCACAGCTTTTTTGTTACAGTAATTTCGTGCTTTATAAAAAAGGGGATTACTTTTGGCTTCGCGAGTCGGATCTTATCGAGAATTTTTACGGACTCCATTCGGAGCTTGAAAAATACGCGCTTGCGGCGTATCTTTGCAGTATCGCGGAGGAATTCGGATGCGTTGATGAGGATGCCGCGGAGATAGAAAGACTTCTTCTCAATTCGCTTTACGCGATAGCAAACGATCGCGCACCGATGGCGGTAATCAAGGGCGCGTTTGAGATGAAGATAGCGTCGGTATCCGGCTTTATGCCCGATCTTTCCGGATGTATCGAGTGCTTTTGCGAGTCTGACGATTATATGATATTTGACGTGATGAACGGATGTTTACTCTGTCAGAAGTGTAAAAAGAAATTGAGTGACGCGGAGTATCTCGTTCGGGACGTGTCTCCCGATACATACGAGTCGCTTGAACCGGTGATAAAAAAAGTGATCTCCCGCTCGGCTCTTTCGGCTTTGAGATACGTCGTGAGCTGCAGATGCGAGAGGCTGTTTTCCTTTAAGCTTGAGGACGAGGCTTTGGCTGAATTTTCGGACGTCTGTGAAAAGTATCTGTTACATCACATAGGGCGCGGATTTTCCACGCTTGAGTTTTACAAATCGGTAAAAAGTTAAAATTATCGGAGATAAGAATACACAAAAAATGAAACAACTTAAAAAAACAATAAAAACGCTTGAGTTTGATAAGATAAGAGCGATGCTCGCGGCGTGCGCTTTGACCGAGGGTTCAAAGGCACTGGCGCTTGAGCTTGAGCCTTCCTCATCGATTCACGTCGTTAAACAGCGTCAGGCGCGTACGGCAGACGCGAAATATCTTGCGGGAATAAAAGGACAGCCCTCCTTTGGGCTTGTGAAAAACCCGGAGGAATACTGCGAGAGAGCAGGAAAAGGTGCGGTGCTTGCGACAAAGGAACTGCTTGACGTTGCCAATATTCTTCGTACGACGAGAGGACTTATCGACTATATAAAGACCGACAGAAAAAGAGAAACGGTCTTAGACGAGATATTTGACCGTCTGACTGCAAATAAATACCTCGAGGACAAAATTACCCGCGCAATAATCGCGGAGGATATGATAGCGGATGAGGCAAGCGCGGAGCTTGCGGATATTCGCAGAAAAATAAAAAATTCCAACAACCGTATAAGAGAATCGCTTCAAAACTATACGTCAAACCCCAAGTACTCAAAATACCTTCAGGAAAATATCGTAACCATGCGTGACGGTAGATACGTTATTCCGGTAAGAAGTGAGTACAGAAATGAGATAAAAGGTCTTATACACGATACGTCAGCGTCAGGCGCGACCGTGTTTATCGAGCCGATGACCGTAGTTGAAGCTAACAACGATCTGCGCGTGCTTGCCTCAAAGGAACAGCACGAGATAGATAAGATTCTCGCGGAGCTTTCCGCGGAGTGCGGTAACTTTGGTCAGGATATAGTTCTTAACTATCACAATATAACCGAGCTGGCATTTTTGTTTGCCTGTGCGGAGCTTTCTTTCAAAATGGACGCGTCCGAGCCGGTCGTGCACACGGGCGGAAAGCTTGTTTTAAGACGCGCGCGTCACCCCTTGCTTGATCCCAAAACCGTCGTTCCGATAGACGTTGAGCTCGGCGGAGAATATACCACTTTGGTCATTACAGGTCCTAACACGGGCGGTAAAACGGTTACGCTCAAGACCATCGGACTCCTTTCTCTTATGGTACAGGCGGGACTTCAGGTTCCCTGTGAGGCGGGAAGTGAGTTCGGAGTTTTTGAAAACATTCTCGTTGATATAGGGGACGAGCAGAGCATCGAGCAGTCGCTGTCTACCTTCTCGTCTCACATGACGAATATCGTTTCCATACTTGGTAGCGTCACTGCAAATTCTCTCGTTATCGTGGACGAGCTTGGTTCGGGAACAGACCCAGTTGAAGGCGCGGCGCTTGCGGTGTCTATACTTGAACAGATACGTGCGGCAGGCGCGTTCTGCGCCGCAACGACGCATTATTCCGAGCTTAAAACCTATGCGCTTGATACCGAGGGCGTTTGCAACGCATCCTGCGAGTTTGACGTAAAGACGCTCCGTCCGACGTACAGACTTATCATTGGTACACCGGGTAAGTCAAATGCGTTTGAAATATCCGAAAGACTCGGTATGCCGAGCGAGATAATTTCAAGAGCCGAGCGGCTTATCAGCAAGGAAAACAGACAGTTTGAGGAGGTTATCGCTAACCTCGAAAAGAGCAGAATAGAGATGGAGAAGGAAAAAGCCGCGGCGGCAGCCGAGAGGGTGTCCTTTGAAAAATACAAAGCAAAGACAGAGGCCGAGATAAAGCGGCTTCTTGCCGACGCCAAGGCGGAGAACAACAAGGCTCACGAAAAAGCCGCGGAGATGGTGGAGGCGGCTCGTGCGTCAAGCGAATTCGTGTTTGCCGAGCTTGATAAGATCAGAAAAAAGAAAGACTCGGAAAAACTCGCAGAGGAGCTTGACGCCGCGAGAAAAAGTGTAAAAACTCATCTCAAAAACAGCAGTGTCAAATTTGACCCCATCGACACGGTAAACAACGAAAAGTACGTTCTTCCGCGTGAGCTTAAAGTCGGAGACGAGGTGCTGCTCGTATCGGTCGGCGCTCACGGAACGGTGCTTTCCGCGCCCGATAAAGACGGAAACGTTGAAGTAAAGGCGGGACTTATCAAGACGAGAGTCAAGATAGGAGATCTTCAGCTTGTTGAGAACACCGCGACGGTGATAGACAAAAATAACAAAAAGAAGTCGGTTTCCGGCTACCGTGCGGACGTTAACCGCAGTTTTAAGCCTGAGATCGATCTCCGCGGTCAGAACGGCGAGGAAGCGTGGTTTATGGTTGACAAATATCTTGACGACGCAAAGCTCGCAGGATTTGAGAGCGTCCGCCTCGTTCACGGAAAGGGAACAGGCGCGCTTCGCGCGGCACTTTGGAAGTTTCTTAAAGCGGACAAGAGAGTCAAATCGTTCAGACAGGGACAGTACGGCGAGGGTGACCTTGGTGTGACGGTAGTTGAAATTAAATAGAGCAAAAGGTTAATTTTTTGTGATACCTATTTTCAAATCGTACATTATATGGTATAATCTCATTATTAACGACCAAAAGAATAATTTTAAGAAGGTGCGACAAAATGGCAGAATTTATTCTCAGTGCGTTTTCCGACGAATACGCGGCTGATTTTGATGAACAGATAAAAGAACTTCAGAAGAATAATATCCCGCTTATGGAGATTCGCGGAGTATCGGGTACCAACGTAGGTGATCTTACCGAGGCTGAAGCTAAAGAAGTAGCTAAAAAGTTAAACGACGGCGGAATAGGTATTTCCGCAATCGGTTCTCCGATTGGTAAAATAAAGATAAGACATTCTATGGACGAGCATATTGAAAAGCTCAAAAGGGTTATCAATACCGCTCACGTCCTCGGCACTGACCGTATTAGAATGTTCAGCTTCTATATGCCTCACGACGGTACTCCTTTCTCTGATTACAGAGACGAGGTTATCGACCGTATGGGCAGAATGCTTGACGTGGCTGAATCTGAAAATATCATCCTCTGCCACGAAAACGAGAAGGGTATATACGGAGAAACTCCCGAAAACTGCCTTGATCTTATAAACGCTTTTGACGGCAGACTTAAATGCGTTTTTGACCCTGCGAACTTCCTGCAGTGCGGTATCGAGGTGTATCCTTACGCGTTTGATATGCTTGGCGACAAGCTCTTTTACCTGCACGTAAAGGACGTTAACGCAAACGGAGATATTTGCGTTGCGGGTAAGGGACTCGGCGGAATTCCCGAGATACTTAAAGTACTCAATAAGCGAGACGAAAAGATCGTTGTTACTCTTGAACCTCACCTTTTCGAGTTCGTGGGGCTCGCAGGTCTTGAGGGAGATGACAAGACCGAGGTTGAGGGAAGATTTGCAACTGCTGAAGACGCGTTTGACGCGGCAGTGCTTGCCCTCAGAGAATGTATTGCAAATATCTGACAAAATATAAAGATAATTTAAGAAAAAGGAGACTGACCAATGTCTGAACTTAAAATGCTTGCCATAGATCTCGGCGCGTCAAGCGGCAGAGGTATAGTTGGAGGCTTTGACGGGGAAAAACTTAATCTTCGCGAGATCCACCGTTTCTCAAACGATCCTGTTAACATAGCGGGAACCTTGCATTGGGATACCCTCAGAATTTTTCATGAGATAAAGAACGCTATAAGAAAGTGTGCCGTTTCCGCTGACCGTGATATAAAGAGCATCGGTATAGATACCTGGGGCGTTGACTACGGTCTGCTCGATAAAAACGGGAAGCTCCTTTCCGTTCCGGTACATTACCGTGATTCAAGAACCGACGGTGTAATGGATTACGCCTTTTCGGTAGTGCCGAAAAAGGATATATATTCGGTTACGGGTATACAGTCGATGTACTTTAACACTCTCTATCAGCTTATCGCGGCTTTGCGCGATAATTCTGCGGTGTTTGACGTTGCAAAAGACCTTTTGTTTACTCCCGATCTTCTTAACTACTTCCTCACGGGTGTTAAACATTCGGAGTATACTATCTCGTCTACCGGTATGATTCTTGACGCTAAGAAGAGAAACTACGCGTTTGACCTTATGGAAAAATTCGGTATACCTACCTCTCTTTTCGGAGAACTCGTACATCCGGGTACCGTTGTCGGCGGTCTTTCTCCTCTTGTACTTGAGGACGTCGGCAGCATCGACGCAAAGGTAGTTAATATCGCGTCTCACGATACCGCGAGCGCGGTTATCGCCGTTCCCGCAAAGAGCAAGGATTTCGTTTACATCAGCAGCGGAACCTGGTCGCTTATGGGTAGCGAGCTTGCAGAGCCCTGCCTTAACGAAAAGGCTGCTAAATATGACTTCACGAACGAGGGCGGCGCTGAAAATACCATCCGCTTCCTTCAGAATATAATGGGACTTTGGCTTGAGCAGGAGTCAAAGCGTCAGTGGGAGAGAGAAGGCAAGGTCGTTTCCTTTAACGAGCTGTCCGAGCTTGCTATGGCGGCAGAGCCGTTCAAATGCTTTATCAATCCCGACGACACCCTCTTTGCGCCTCCCGGCAATATGCCGCGCCGCATAGTGGAGTACTGCAAATCCACCGGTCAGCGTACTCCCGAGGGAATGGGCGAGATCGTCCGCTGTATCTTTGACAGCCTTGCGCTCAGATACAGACTTTCGCTTGAGATGATCGAGGATATTTCCGGCAAGAAGATGTCCGAGATCCATATCGTTGGCGGCGGTACCAAGGAAGAGCCGCTGTCCCAGCTTGCCGCAAACGCTTGCGGAATTCAGGTTATAACCGGCCCCGTTGAGGCTACCGCTATCGGTAACATCGCGGAGCAGGCTATCGCCGCGGGAGAGATCAAAAACGTGGCGGAAGCTCGTGAGATCGTCCGTAATTCCTTTGAAATAAAGACCTTTGAGCCAAATCTTGCCGACAAGGAAAAATGGGACGAGGCTTACGATAAGTTCAAGAAGATAATCAATTTCTAATGAGTTCACACAAAGACCGTTAAGTATAACGGTCTTTGTGTGCTGATTGCGAATCTTAAAAAAGGTGAAATTAATGAAAAAAATCAAAGTTCTTAAAACGCTTTCCTTACTGCTTGCCGTGCTTATGATGCTTCCGCTTTTATCGTGCTCGGGAAACGAGCGTCCGCCGGAGAATCTTGACACTGACGGTATTGACGAGGTGACTACTGACGGTAATTCTTCTTCAAATGACGAAACTACCGCGCCGCCCGAGAAAAAGGATATTAAACTTTCATTTATCGCGGCGGGAGATAATATCGGTCACACAAACGTGTATACCGATGCGTATAACCGCTCGACCGATAGCTCTCTGGAGTATAATTTCGTGCCGATGTACAACGACATCGCGCCTCTTATCGGAAACGCGGACATCGCGTTTATAAATCAGGAAACTCTTATGGCTGACAAGAGCGTTTCGGGCGGTGACTATACCGGGTATCCTTGGTTTAATTCTCCGCAGGATATGGGAAGATCATTGGTTGAACTCGGATTTGATATAGTCAATATCGCGACCAATCATATGCTTGACTACGGTGCGGCAGGACTTGCGGGAACTATAGATTTTTGGGACACTCAGCCGGTCATGATGATAGGCGGATACAAGAACAGGGAAGATTTTGAGAACATTAGAATCTACGAAGCGGAAGGCTTAAAGATAGCTATGCTTTCCTTTGGGTTTACTAACTACAATACTCATCTTGACAAAGGAAGTGAGCTTTATATTCCTTATATATCAAACGATGAAGACATTCTTTTCCAGATAGAAGAGGCAAAAAAGGTAGCGGATCTTATATTCGTTTCTATGCATTGGGGAGTGGAAAATCAGTTTACACCCTCGTCAGAGCAGAGAAGACTTGCCCAGCTTCTTGCCGATAACGGAGTTGACGTTGTTATAGGGCACCATCCCCACGTCGTTCAGGAGATGAAGTGGGTGGAGCGTGATGACGGTTCAAGAATGCTTCTTATCTACTCGCTTGGAAATCTGCTGTCAACCATGCAGTTCGGCAGAAACATGGTAGGCGGACTTGCAACCTTTGATATAATCAAAAAAGAGGGAGAAGAACCGTACATAGATTCTCCTATGTTTATCCCCACGATAACTCACTACAATATGTCCCGCCGCGGTCTTCAGGTATATCAGCTTGAGAATTATAGCGAGTCTCTCGCGAAGTCGCACGGCTGTCTTGCAGATGATCCCTCTTTTACCTATGATAAAGCGATTAAGATAATCACTGATACGATAGACAAGGAATTTTTGCCTGAATTTTATCAAGACAAGTAAGGAGCGCGGAATTTTGTTTTATGACAACGTTATAACCAGCAGACAAAACCCTGCGGTGCTTCGCGCACAGAAACTGCGTGACAAAAAACATAGGGATGCCGAAGGTGTGTTCCTCGTGGATGGAGTCAAGCTTTTTCTTGAGGCGCACAAAAACGGCGCGGACGTGAGGAAAATATATATTTCGGAATCTTTAAAAACAGACGGCGATACACTTCGATTGATAGAAAACGAGTATTCTGACAGAGTTTTAGTGCTGTCGGATAGCTGTTTTTCGAAAATTTCCGAAGAAAAAGCGCCTCAAGGTATAATTGCCGAAATAAAATATCTTGACAAATGGAAAGTTTTCACTACAATATATAATGAGGGATTTTGTAAAAGCGAAAGAATATTCCTCGTAGACAGTATTCAGGACCCGGGAAATCTCGGGACTATTCTGCGTTCTGCCGCCGCATTTGGCGTTGACCGAGTTATCGTCGGCGGTGCATCTGCC
Organism: uncultured Lachnospiraceae bacterium; assembly: GCA_964525525.1. Lineage (GTDB taxonomy): Bacteria > Bacillota > Clostridia > Oscillospirales > CAG-272 > RGIG2161. The sequence continues at coordinate 19,633 of CAZGHD010000016.1, forward strand.
GATATTGCATCTGCAAAAACGGTGCGCGCATCAATGGGCGCGGTGTTTGGAATCAGAATAGACGTAGTCCGTGATACTGCGCTTGCGCTCAAGGCGCTGTCCTCGGCGGGCAGGCGAGTTTATTCAATGGAGCTGAAAAGCGATTCTGAAAAGCTGTCAGAGCTTGAAATATTACCGCAGGACGTTTTCTTTGTTGGAAACGAAGGAAAGGGAATAGCAAAAGAGCTGTCCGAGCTTTGCGCGAAAAGCGTGTTTATCCCGATGACAGATCGTGCGGAATCTCTCAATGCCGCTATTGCCGCGTCCGTTTGCCTGTGGACGCAGTATTCGGGAACTTTGCGAGCTGATAAATAGAAACGGAGGTGGGAACGTGGAAAAGGATATAGTTTATTACGTGTGGCTTTCTTTGGTCTGCGGTCCCGCTTCGCCGATACCCGAACGGCTTCTTTCGGTGTTTGACAGTGCGGAAAGTATCTACTCAGCGGATGCCGATGCGATCGACGCGGTAGCCGATCTCCCAAAACGGATAAAGACCGCTCTTGGGAACAAGGATCTTTCGGACGCACAGCATATAGTCAGCTTTTGCGTACACAATAATGTGGGGATACTTACGATAAAAGATCGGAAATATCCTTCAAGGCTGAAAAGAATATCCACGCCGCCGCTCGTGCTTTATTACAGAGGTAATCTGCCGGATTTTGATAATACCGTGTGTATTGCAGTAGTCGGTACGAGAAGCGCGACCGATGCAGGAAGGCGCGCGGCTTATGAGCTTTCACGTGATCTTTCTCTCGCTGGAGTTACGGTCGTTAGCGGAATGGCGTACGGAATAGACGCCGCGGCGGCAGAAGGAGCCGTTGACGTCGGCGGTCATACCGTTGCCGTGTTCGGATGCGGTATTGACGTGGTATATCCCGCGCCGCACGAGCTTCTTATGAACCGTATCCTCGTTCCGGGAGCAGTTATTACCGAATATCCTCCGCACGAGCCGCCAAAGGCTTCCAATTTCCCGATAAGAAACCGCATAATAAGCGGGCTTTGCCAAGGTACGGTTGTCGTTGAGGCGGATTTTAAGAGCGGTGCATTGATAACCGCAAAGTACGCCGGAGACGAAGGGCGCGATATTTTTGCTGTTCCCGGTAACATATCTTCTCCTACCAGTTACGGCCCAAATCTTTTAATAAAAGAGGGTGCGCGGATCGTTACTGCGGCAGAGGACATAATTATGGAATACGCATCCGCTTATCCGTTTACACTTGATATAGAGCGAATGAAAGCTATCAGGCGCGGTCTTGTGTCACGTGGTTATCCGTCAGGAACCGAACGGGTTGCCTCGGGCGGACATCCGGATAATTTTTATTCAAGCGGTGAGACCGCACCTCAAAACAAGCCTAAAAAAGAAATCAAAAAGACCGAAAAGAAAGAAAAAACTCCGAAAAAAGAACCTAAGCCGATACCGGGTATTTCAAAAGAGGAGCTTGACGAAAAGCTCGCGTCGCTTGACGACGTACAGTGCAAGGTGTACGCTCTTTTCGCGCAGGATGCTCCGCTTTCTGCGGACGATCTGTGTAGTGAGGACGTATCTGCGGCGCAGGTGCTCTCTGCTTTGACAATGCTTGAAATAGAAGGACTTGTCGAGGCTATTCCCGGCGGTCTTTACAGAAAAAAAATAAAACTTCAACAATCTTAAAACAATATAATTCTCACGGAAGGAAAGCCCCGATGTGGGCGATAACAGAATGGCAAATCTTGTAATTTTGGAATCCCCTGCCAAGATCAATACGGTAAAGGGATATCTCGGCTCTAATTATAGAGTTATAGCATCAAAAGGACACGTGCGCGACCTGCCGAAGAGTACTCTCGGCGTTGATATTGAAAACGGTTTCTCCGCGCACTATATAAACATACGCGGCAAGGGCGATATAATCAAGGAGCTCAAAAAGGAAGCGAAAAACGCTACCACCGTTTTCCTTGCGACCGACCCTGACCGCGAGGGAGAGGCTATTTCGTGGCATCTTGCCAACGCACTTCAGCTTCCCGAAAAGAAGACCAAGAGAATAACATTTAACGAGCTTACCAAGACCGCTATAAAAGAGGCGGTCAAGTCTCCTCGTGAAATTGACATAGACCTCGTAAACGCACAGCAGGCGA
>CAZGHD010000016.1:21793-28011 GCA_964525525.1 uncultured Lachnospiraceae bacterium
ACCGCGTCGTGGGATATAAGATCAGTCCGTTCCTTTGGAAAACGGTAAAAAGCGGACTTTCCGCCGGACGAGTTCAGTCTGTTGCTACCAGAATAATCGTTGAGAGAGAAAACGAGATCCGCGCGTTCGATCCGGTTGAGTACTGGACTATCGATGCTTATCTTTACAACGAGAGAAACAAGGCGATCAAAGCGCGTTTTTACGGCGACGCTAACGGAAAGATAGATATATCAAACGAAAGCGAAGCTCAGCGCGTGGTATCTGCTGTTGACGGAAAGCAGTTTTCCGTTTCAAAGGTAAGAAAAGCCACTAAGCAAAAGCCCCCCGCACCGCCTTTTACTACTTCCACCATGCAGCAGGAGGCGTCCAAAAAACTCGGATTCCAGTCACAGCGCATTATGAGAATAGCGCAGGAGCTTTACGAGGGTATAAATCTCGGCTCCGAGTTCGGCGGCGTACACGGTCTTATCACCTATATGCGTACAGACTCGCTCAGAATTTCAAACGACGCGTCTGACGCGGCGCAGGCTTATATCAAAGAAAAGTACGGAAACGAATTTTATCCCGAGAAGCCGAGAGTGTTCTCGTCAAAGAAGAACGCGCAGGACGCTCACGAGGCTATAAGACCCGTAAACCTTGCTTTCGAGCCCGCGAAGATCAAAAAGATGCTTTCATCGGAGCAGTTTAAGCTCTATAAGCTTATCTGGGACAGATTTATCGCAAGCCAGATGGCGTGCGCTGTGCTTGATACCGTGTCTATCGACTTTGAGGCAAGCGGTTATATATTCCGTTCAAGCGGTTATACCGTTACATTCCAGGGTTATATGGCGGTGTATGAGGAGACAGAGGACGAAAAGAGAGACTCCGACTCGGAGGAGATTCAGAAGAGTACCCGTCTGCCGGTGATGACCGAGGGTGAGATAATGAATCTCGAAAAGCTCGATCCCGAGCAGAAGTTCACCGAGCCGCCCGCTCGCTTTACAGAAGCTTCTCTTATCAAGTTCCTTGAGGAAAAGGGAATCGGCAGACCGAGTACCTATACTCCTATTATCACTACTATAATTGCGCGCTCCTACGTTAAGCGCGAGGGTAAAGCGTTCGTGCCCACTCCTCTCGGTGAGATAACCACCGATATAATGGTGAAAAACTTCCCCGAGATAATGGATTACGCGTTTACCGCAAATATGGAAAACCGTCTTGACGAGATAGAAAACGGAACTGCAAGTATGCTTGAAGTGCTTGAGGATTTCTATGCCGTATTTGCAAAAGAGCTTTCGGTTGCGACCGAAAATATGGGCGAAAACAGCGTTGAAGTTCCGCTTGAGGAGACCGATATAATCTGCGATAAGTGCGGAAGCCGAATGGTCGTTAAAAACGGCAGATTCGGTAAATTTGCCGCTTGTCCGAACTATCCCGAGTGCAAGAATACCAAGCCTCTCGGTAAGGACGGAAAGCCTGTTGAAAAGCAGGAAAAAGAAGTGGTTAAGGCTGATTTTAAATGCGAGCTTTGCGGAGGAGACATGGTTCTTCGCAGCGGTCGCTTCGGCAGTTTCTACGCTTGCGTAAACTATCCGAAATGTAAATCTACAAAGCCGTACAACAAGGAGATAGGCGTTGCTTGTCCCAAGTGCGGAGCAAAGATAGTTACCAGATACGGAAAGAAGAAAAACGTTTACTACGGTTGCGAGAAATATCCCGATTGCGATTTCTCATCGTGGGATCTTCCTCTTGACCGCAAATGCCCCGATTGCGGACAGATGCTGTTCAAAAAGAAAGGCAAAAATCTCGTAGTGTGCGCGAATAAAGATTGCGGCTACAAAAAAGAAGAAACGGGAATAACCGAAAATGAAGCTTAACATCATAGGCGCAGGCCTTGCGGGTTGCGAGGCGGCGTGGCAGGCGGCAAAAAGAGGTGTAAAGGTTCGTCTTTTTGAGATGAAGCCAAGTAAATACACCCCCGCACACAAATACAGCGGAATGGCGGAATTGGTCTGCTCCAATTCGCTTCGCGCTGATTCTGTGACTAACGCCGTGGGGCTCCTCAAGGAAGAACTCAGGCGAATGGATTCCCTGATAATGCTCGCGGCAGACGAGAATAAGGTTGCCGCAGGCGGCGCTCTTGCGGTAGACAGAACTAAATTTTCCGATTACGTTACCCGTGCAATATCCGAACATCCGAATATCGAGGTGATCTCGCAGGAAGTCAGCGGTGTAGAGGATGATGCCGTTACCGTTATAGCAACAGGTCCGCTTACGTCCGACGCGATGTCCGAATATATAGAGAAAACTCTCGGATGCGGAAAACTTCACTTTTTTGATGCGGCGGCTCCTATCGTGTCTGCAGACAGTATAAATATGGACGTTGCTTTTATGGCGTCAAGATACGACAAGGGCGGTAAGGACTATATCAACTGCCCGATGACGCGTGAGCAGTATACCGATTTTTACAATGCGCTTATTACTGCGCGTACGGCGGAGCTTCACGATTTTGACAGCGAGAGCCAAAAGGACGTTAAAGTCTTTGAGGGCTGTATGCCGGTAGAGGTAATGGCAAAACGCGGATTTGAAACGCTTTGCTACGGTCCGCTCAAGCCTGTCGGTCTTATCGACCCGAGAGTAGGTAAGGAATCTTATGCCGTCGTTCAGCTCAGACGCGAAAACGAAGAGGGAACTATGTATAACCTCGTCGGATTTCAGACTCATCTTGCATTTCCTGAACAGAAAAGAGTTTTCGGCCTGATACCCGGACTTGAAAACGCGGAGTTCTTGCGTTACGGTGTAATGCATCGCAATACTTATATAAATTCTCCCGGACTTCTTCTGCCCGATTATTCGCTGAAAGAAAATCCGAATATCTTTTTCGCAGGGCAGATGACCGGTGTTGAGGGATATATAGAATCGGCGGCATCCGGTTTTGTTGCGGGTGTAAACGCGGCAAAGCGTGTGCTTGGCGAGGATAAATTCATATTCCCGCGTGAGACTGAGATAGGTGCGATGGCGCATTACGTTTCGTTTGGCGGAACGGGAGATTTTCAGCCTATGAACGCGAATTTCGGAATAATAGCGCCGCTGACCGAAAAGGTCAAGGGCGGCAAGCGTGCACGCGCGGAAAAGATCGCAGAGCGCGCGCTTGATACTATCGAAAACATAAAAAATGAGATAATATAAAACGAAAAAGAGGTATCTAAAGTGAGAATAGCTGTTGATGTTATGGGCGGAGATAACGCTCCGCTTGAGCTTGTCCGCGGTGTTGTTATGGCGGCAAGCGAATATAACGCAGAGATCGTTATGGTAGGCGATACCGCAGAGATAAACAGAGTAGCAATAGAAAATGATATTGACATCGGCGGAATAGACATCGTTCACACTGAAGTAAAAATAAACATGGAAGACTCTGCGATGGACGTAGTTCACGCAAAGAAGGATTCCTCCATGAGCGTAGGTCTTCGTATGCTCAGAGAAGGCGAGTGTGATGCATTCGTATCCGCAGGTAACTCGGGTGCGCTTCACGTTGGATCATCGCTCATAGTAAGAAAGATCAAGGGCGTTCACCGCGCGGGAATCGCAACCGTACTTCCGCTTGCGCGTCCGATTCTTTTGATGGATTCCGGTGCTAATATAGAAGTAACCCCTGACTATCTCGTTCAGTGGGCTATGATGGGTTCCGTTTATATGAAAAAGATATACGGTATCAAGGATCCGACGGCGGGACTTATCAATAACGGAGTTGAGGAGACCAAGGGTACTCAGCTTATGATGGATGCATATAAGCTTCTCCGTGATTCTGACGTGAACTTTATCGGTAACGTAGAAGCAAGAGAGATACCTTTTGCGCCCTGCGACGTTCTCGTTACCGACGGATTTACCGGAAACGTAGTGCTCAAACTGATAGAAGGTATGGGCAGCTTTATGTTCGGAGAGCTTAAAGCTATGTTCAAGGCTAATGCTGTGACCAAGGTTGCGGCACTTGCGATGAAGGAGCAGGCAAAAGCCATGAAGAGAAAGTTTGACGCGTCTGAACACGGCGGCGCACCTTTCCTTGGCGTTTCAAAGCCGGTTATAAAGGCTCACGGCTCGTCTGACGCGCGCGCGATAAAGAACGCAATCAGACAGGCGATAGATTATTCCAAGACCGGCATAATCTTTGATATAGCAAATAACGTTGCCGCAGAGGCGGAAAAGAAAAAAGCCAAGTCGGCTGAAATTTCGGAGTAAACCGATGGAAATTCAAAATCCCGGCCTGCCTTACAGCTCGAGCGAGCTTGAAAAAAAGATAGGCTATACTTTCAAAAATAAAGATTTGCTCAATACCGCGCTGACACACTCGTCCTTTTCAAACGAGCTTAAATCCAAGCTCCACCGCGACGTTGAGTGTAACGAAAGACTTGAATTCCTTGGCGACTCGGTTCTGTCTATCGTGGTGAGCCGATACCTTTTTCTTCATTACGACAGATTTCCCGAGGGCGAGCTTACCAAGCTCCGCGCGAGCGTCGTATGCGAAAAATCGCTTGGCGATATAGCAAATAAGATCGGACTCGGTAACTATCTGTTTCTTGGCAGAGGTGAGGAGATCAACGGCGGCAGGGAGAGGATCTCTATTCTTGCCGATGCGTTTGAAGCTTTGCTCGGTGCGATGTTCCTTGATTCCGGGGACAATGCGATAGATCACGTTGCCGAATTTCTGATGCCTCTTATGCTTGAGGAGATCGAACTCGTTACAAATTATGGCGCGATGAAGGATTATAAAACCTTGCTTCAGCAGATAATCCAGCAGGTTGAGGGCGAGATACTTGAGTACGTTCTGACCGGCGAAACCGGCCCCGCGCACAGAAAGACGTTTTCGGTCGAAGCGCGTCTTAACAGTAACGTTATCGGACGCGGAGAGGGTAAGAGCAAGCGCGAGGCAGAACAGGCGGCGGCAAAAGAGGCACTCGTCTATTTCGGTGAGGAAAAATGAAAAAGCACATAAATATCCCTATATTTATTCCACATCTCGGATGCCCCAATAACTGCGTTTTTTGTAATCAGCGCTTTATATCGGGGCATACCGAGTTTGACATTTCGACCGTCAGAGAAGAGATAGAAACGGCACTCTCTACTAAAAGAGAGGATCAGACCGCTCAAATCGCTTTCTTCGGCGGAAGCTTCACGGGGATAGACCGCTCGCTTATGACCGAACTTCTTGAGATCGCGCACGGATATATCGAAAATGGCAGAGTGGACGGCATACGTCTTTCCACCCGTCCTGACTACATAGACCGCGAGGTGCTTAATATCCTGTCCGAGTACGGAGTCACGAGCGTGGAACTCGGTATACAGAGTATGTCGCAGAGAGTGCTTGATGCGTCAAAACGCGGACACAGTGCAGATGACGCACGCCGTGCGGCGTATCTTATCAAAGAGTACGGGTTTGAGTTCGTATCCCAGATGATGATAGGGCTTCCTGCATCCAATCCCGAGGACGAGATAATGACGGCGGAAGAATGTGTCTCTATGGGAGCTGATGCCGCGAGAATCTATCCCACGGTCGTGTTCAGGGATAGCGAGCTTTGCCAAATGGCAGAGGACGGAATATATACGCCACTTGGAGTTCCGGATGCGGTGGAACGTACCAAGGCGGCGTTATTTGTGTTTTATAAGCACGGAGTCCCGTGTATCAGAATCGGACTCTGTTCGGCGGAAAATCTGCATTCTGACCGCACCTATTTTGCAGGCCCTAATCATCCCGCGATAGGGGAGATGGCAGAGAGCGCGCTGTATCTTGACATCATCCGCGCCGAGCTTGATTCGCGCAAAGGCGAGATCAAAAATGACAGCGAAATAGTCGTTCACGTGACGAAAAATTCGCTTTCAAAGGCCATCGGTCAGCGCAAGATAAATAAGATAACGATACAAAGCGAATATAATGTTAAATCTGTAAAATTTGTTGAAATAAGCGAGATTTTTGGGTATAATATTATATTGGAGATAAAATAAATACACTAAGGCGGTAGTCAAATGTATTTAAAATCAATGGAGTTACACGGATTTAAATCCTTCCCGGACAAGACGGTGCTTAATTTTGAGCCCGGCGTTACGGTCGTCGTTGGTCCTAACGGAAGCGGTAAATCCAACATTTCCGACGCTATGCGTTGGGTACTTGGTGAGATCTCATCAAAAAATATACGCGGAAGCCGCATGGAAGACGTTATCTTCGGCGGCGCTAATTCCCGCGCGCC
>CAZGHD010000017.1:0-27971 GCA_964525525.1 uncultured Lachnospiraceae bacterium
AAGATAGGAGTTTGCGTTTGATACTTCACAATATCCCGCCGGTATACGATAATGATTCAGAGATACTGATCCTCGGAAGTTTTCCGTCTGTTGCGTCAAGAGAGTACGGTTTTTATTACGGACATAAAAACAACAGGTTTTGGAAAGTACTCTCACGTTTATACGGCGAATCAATCGGTGAAACCGCTGAGGCTAAAAAAGCGTTTTTAATTTCACATCGCATCGCACTTTGGGACGTTATAAAATCGTGCGACGTTTTCGGCTCGTCTGACAGCAGCATAAAAAACGTCACTGTAAACGATATAGAAGGTATCATATCGAATTCAAAAATATCGAGAGTTTATACTAACGGCAAAACAGCGGACAGGCTTTATAAAAAATTTATTCTTCCCAATGTAGGAATTGATACACTATGTCTTCCTTCCACCAGCCCCGCTAACGCCTCGTTTTCTTTTGATGAACTTTGCCGCGAGTGGAAAGTTATACTTGACTAAAGGAGAAATTACTATGTTTCGCACAGGACTTGTTTCGGTCTCTTTTCGGGAGAAATCCCCGAGTGAAATAGTCAAAGCCGCCAAAGACGCGGGACTTTGTTCGGTAGAATGGGGAAGTGACGTACACGCTCCAAGAGATGATAAAGAAAACCTCAAATATGTCGCAAAGATTACCGAGGACGCAGGACTGAAAGTTGCTTCTTACGGCAGTTATTTCCGCCTCGGAACGCACGACGTGTCATTACTACACGAATATATAGAAGCCGCAAAAATACTCGGTACGGACATTATACGAGTTTGGGCAGGAGCAAAAAACCATGAGGATTATTCCAAAGAAGAACTCTTCACTCTTTACTCCGAATGTCGCAAAGCGGCGAAGATCGCAGAAAGCAGCGGCGTAACGCTGTGTTGCGAGTGCCATAATAAAACCTTGACAAATTCTAAAAACGGCGCGCTTGAACTTATGCGTGCGGTGGATTCTTCCTCGTTTCTGATGTACTGGCAGCCCAATCAGTTCAGGAACTTTGAAGAAAACGTAGAATATGCAAAAGCGATCGCGAAATACACAAAGCAGATACACGTTTTCAACTGGAGAGAAAATGAAAAGTTTCCGCTTGAAGAAGCGGTATCCGAGTGGCAGACTTATCTTGAAAACTTCACGGGAGATCACGATCTTTTGCTTGAATTTATGCCGGATGGAAAATTGGAAACTCTTAACCGGGAGGCGATGTCACTTCGGAAAATTATGGAGGATAAAAAATGAAATCTATATTTTTAGGCTCGGAATTTAACATAAAAAGAGTATATACCGAGGAGCAGAGAAAATACCTCGAACAAAACGCAGGACTTGACGGCGCTGTATACACCAAGGAGTCGGTTATCGAAAACGCGCCGAAATTTAAGGACGTGGAGCTCATATTTTCAACTTGGGGAATGCCACACTTTTCGGTCGAGGAGATAAAAAGTACCTTCCCGTCGCTCAAATGCGTTTTTTATGCCGCGGGCACTGTACAGGGATTTGCACGTGAGTTTCTTGCTTGCGGAGTAAAGGTTTTCAGTGCGTGGGCGGCAAACGCCGTTCCGGTAGCAGAATATACTGTCGCACAGATAGTTCTCGCAAACAAGGGATTTTTTGCCGCTTCTGCGTTTCACTCTGCGGGAGATACGAAAACATCTAATGAAATTAAACGATCCATTATAGGAAATTTCGGTGTTGACGTAGGTATAATCGGCGCAGGAATGATAGGAAAACTCGTTATAAAGATGCTCAAAAATTACAGACTCGGAGCAAAAGTTTTTGATCCTTTTTTGTCTGACGATACTGCGGCAGAGCTGGGGATAAAAAAATGCTCGCTTGAGGAACTGTTTTCAACCTGTACGGTAGTAAGCAATCATCTTGCCAATAATGAGCAGACTCGCGGAATGTTAAATTACGCTCTGTTTTCCAAAATGGTTCCGAATTCCGCATTTATAAATACAGGGCGCGGAGCACAGGTGGTTGAGGACGATCTTCAAAAAGTTCTGTCAGAACGTCCCGATATTACCGCGATACTTGACGTTACTTATCCAGAACCGCCCGAAGAAGGACATCCTTTTTACAGTCTGAAAAACTGTATTATGACGCCTCACATTGCAGGAAGCATTGGAAACGAGGTAGTCAGAATGGCAGAATACATGATAGAAGAATACGAAAAATACGCAAACGGCGAGCAGTGTCTCTATGAAGTAAACGAGAAAATGCTCGAAACTATGGCGTAATAAAAGGAGTGAAGCATTATGAAAGAAAGATACGTTGACATTCTCGAAAAAATAGTTTCTATATACTCTTTGGAGCATATCGACGAATATACCGAAGAAATTCGCACAAACGGTTTGCGTGAGCAAGGTTTCACACGACTTACCGCCGACATAGGTATACTTATGTCTCACGGCAGACGCCTTGATCTCAAAGATCGATTTGAAGATATGATGACTCTCTCGTGCCAAGGGATACTTCTTGCGACCGACAAACCGTCCAGGGCGAGTAACGATTTTTCTGTAAAAGAGATAGTACTGTCGCTTTTGCTCCTCGAGAAAGCCGAACTGTTTCCTAAAGAAAAATTTGAATTTTGGCGTTCGCTTCTCAAAAAAATAGACCCGTACCAGTGTTATCATGTTATCGCCAAAAATCCGCCCGAACCTATAAACAACTGGGCGGCGTTTAACGCGGCAAGCGAACAGATGCGTAAATACGCCGGCATCGCATCAGAGGATGCGTACATAGACAACCAGGTTGCGTCACAGATAATGTGTTTTGATGAAAACGGTATGTACCGCGATCCCGGAGAACCGATGGTATACGACATTACCACAAGGCTTCAGCTTTCTATCCTTATGTTCTTCGGCTACAACGGACCTCACAAAGACGAGCTTGACCGTCTGCTTGCTCTCGGCGGACCCACTACTCTGATGCTTCAATCGGTCACGGGAGAGCTTCCGTTCGGCGGAAGAAGCCAACAGTGCCTGTTTACTGAAGTTTTGATTGCATCAACTTGCGAATATGAAGCTTCAAGACACGCAAAGCTTGGAAATCTCGAGCTTGCGGGACAGTTCAAGAGAGCAGCAGTTCTCGCGACAGACGCATTAGAAAGATACCTTGACGATCCCGATATAACTCACATAAAAAACTGTTATCCAAGAGATAGCAAGTATGGATGTGAGGGATACGCATACTTCAATAAGTATATGGTTACCTGTGGTTCGTTCCTGTATCTCGGATACCTGTTTGCCGACGACACTATAAAGCCCGTGCCTTGTCCCGCGGAGGTCGGTGGACATATTTATAAACCCGCAGATCATTTCCATAGAATCGTTGCTAACTGCGGGGGATATTTTATCCAATACGATACCAATGCACAGGTAACCCAAGATGCAAGCGGTCTCGGCCGAGTTCACAAGGTAGGCGCACCGTCAACGATATGTCTTTCTATGCCTTTTTCCGCTACACCGAAATACACGATAGATATAGAGAATCCTTTTCCGCTTTCAATATGTTGCGGCTGTTCGGCTGACGGAGAATTTTCATACACCTCTTACACTGAAACTGTGTTTGACCTTGTGTCTGAAAGCGCATCGCCCGATAAGGCCTTGCTTGTATGGGAATACACACTCTCAAACGGCAAAAATATGTCCGAAACCTGCGCCGTATCGTCAGACGGAGTATATCTCGTTGCCAATGGAGAGGGAAATGTAAGATACCTCATACCCACGTTTGAGTTTGATGGCAAGCATCATCCGGTTATTTCACATAATGAAAACACCGTTACGGTTGAATATAATGGATACCGTTGTACCTACTCGTCAAGCGGAAAAATATCCGAAACGAATCAAGTATTCGCAAACAGAAACGGGCATTACAAGTTATTTATAGCCGAGGCGGAAAACGAAATAGATCTTAAAATAAGCATATCCAAAATCTAATTTTTACACCGTGAAGATCATAACGATCATTCACGGTGTTTTTTTGTTTTTGATTAAATAATATCGGTCTCTGTTGGGTAATCTAACTTAAAAGGATGATCCAAAGAGGTAATAAAATGAGCAAAACCGTAAAGCAAGGTGACGATTTCGCGCAGTATCTTTTCCATCAGGGAACGAATTTCGCGTCCTATGAGTATCTCGGCTGTCACGAAACAAGAGAAAACGATAAATTCATATATACTTTCAGAACGTGGGCACCTCGCGCCGAAAGCATAGCTGTTGTCGGTGATATTTTTTCGTGGGACGACGGAATTGAAATGCACAGAATAACCGAGTCTGGGTTATGGGAAGTGCGCTTTGAGAGCGAAAAAAGCATACTCGGAACGATGTATAAATACAAAGTCACGTCAGGCGTCGGAACGTTTCTGAAAGCGGATCCGTATGCGTTTTATTCGCAGACACACACGGAAACCGCGTCGATTGTGTACGATATTAACGGATATTCGTGGCACGACGGAAGGTGGATGGAGTTCAGGAAAAGCAGGACAACCAAACAAGGAAATTTTTATCCTTATCCGCTCAATATTTACGAGGTGCATCTCGGTTCGTGGAAAAGAAAAGACGGTAAATATCTCTCGTATTCCGAGCTTGCGGACAAGCTTATTCCTTACGTTAAAGAAATGGGATATACTCATATAGAATTGATGCCGATTTCCGAGCATCCGTTTGACGGCTCGTGGGGCTATCAGATATGCGGATATTACGCACCAACCTCTCGTTTTGGAACTCCGTATGATTTTATGAACTTCGTTGACCGATTTCACACGGCGGGAATAGGAGTTATTTTGGATTGGGTTCCCGCTCATTTCCCTCGGGACAGGCACGGGTTGTTTGAATTTGACGGATACCCACAGTACGAGTATCAAGCTCCTGACAGAATGGAGCACAAGATATGGGGTACGAGATTTTTTGACGTAGGCCGCACCGAGGTACAGTCTTTTCTGATAAGCAACGCGCTTTTCTGGTTCAGAAAATATCATATAGACGGCCTCAGGGTAGACGCGGTTGCCTCAATGCTTTATCTTGATTACGACAAGGGACACGGAGAATGGTCACCAAACAGTGAGGGAAATAACAAAAATCTTGAAGGCGTTGCGTTTTTCAAGAAATTAAACACCGTCGTTTTCTCGGAGTTTCCTGACGTTATGATGATAGCTGAAGAATCAACCTCCTGGGAAAAGATAACCGCGCAGGTAGATCACGGCGGACTTGGATTCAATTTTAAATGGAATATGGGCTGGATAAACGACGTATGCGAATACGTCTCTACCGACCCGGTATACAGGCAATACAATCACAATAAGCTCACTTTTCCTATGTTATATGCTTACAGCGAGAATTTCATACTTCCGATAAGTCATGACGAGGTGACTCACGGAAAAGGAAGTCTTATATCCAAAATGTTCGGTTCGTATGATGATAAGTTTTCCTCTCTCAAGGCTTTATTTGCATTTATGATGACATTCCCGGGGAAAAAGTTATCCTTTATGGGAAACGAATTCGGGCAGTTTGACGAATGGGAATGTTCAAAGGAGATTGATTGGTTTTTGCTCGATTTTGACAAACACAAACGAATGAAAAAATACACCTCCGACCTCAATAATCTTTATCTTGATTCTCCCGAATTATGGGAGGTAGACTATTCGTGGAGCGGTTTTGAGTGGATAGAAGCAGATATGGCTGCTGACAACGTTTATTCTTACAGAAGAAAATCCATCTCGGGCAGCGAGCTGATAGTAATTCTGAATTTTTCGCCCGTCAGACGGGACGGTCACAGGCTGCTTCTTCCATCGTGTGGAAGATACAAAGAATTTTTTAACTCGGACAGCGAAGAGTACGGCGGCTTTGGAATATGCAACGAATCCGTATTAATATCCGATAATGACGGAGCAGTGTACCTCACGTTACCTCCGCTTTCGGGAATAATAATCAAGAAATTACCCGGAAAGATTGATAATAACGAAAGGCAGAAACAAGAATGAACGATGATAAAAAATACAGCTCACGCGAAGTAGCTTTGGCGATAGAAGAAAAGCTCAACAGATACTTTGGTATATCAACTCACGAGGCATCGACAGAACAGCTATACCGCGCGGTAGCACTTACCGTAAAGGATATTCTTTCGCAGAAAAAATCCGCTCACAGAAAAAGAAACAAGGGTAAACAGCGCAAAAAAATATATTATATGTGTATGGAATTCCTTATAGGAAGGTCGCTCAAAAATCATTTATATAATCTCGGTCTTGAAAAGGAATACGAAAAGGCAATAAACAGCAGCGGCCACCGAATTGAGGATATATATGAATGTGAATCGGATGCTGGACTCGGAAATGGTGGGCTCGGCAGACTTGCCGCGTGTTTTCTTGATTCAATGACCGCACTCGATTACCCGGCGTACGGATTTTCGATATGCTACGAATACGGGCTTTTCAAGCAAAAAATAGTAGACGGAAATCAGGTTGAATTGCCCGACGAATGGATGGCAAGCGGTGACAGTTGGCTTTCCCTCAGAACAGATAAATCCTATACCGTAAAATTCGGAGGTCACGTAAAAGAGGTTTTCGAAAACGGAAGGATGAACGTCATACACGAAAATTGCGACGAGGTATGCGCCGTGCCGTATGACGTAATGGTATCCGGATACCAGACCGACAACGTGGGAACTCTGCGTCTTTGGCGTGCGAAGGATATGTCAAACTTCAATATGTCTCTCTTTTCGCAAGGTGAATACGTGAGAGCTATGCAGCAGGCTACGAATGCGGAGATAATATCAAAGGTTCTCTATCCCTCGGACGAGCACACCGAAGGTAAACTGCTCAGACTGTCACAGCAGTATTTTCTTGTGTCTGCGTCCCTTCAAAGCATCATAAGCGATCATCTTAAAGAATACGGAACGTTAAGTAACATTTCCGACCGTATAGTTATTCATATAAACGACACTCATCCCGCGCTGTGTGTTCCCGAATTTATGCGAATACTGATGGACGTACACTCATATTCCTGGGATGACGCGTGGCGTATTGTAACAAGGACTGTAACGTACACTAATCACACCGTGATGCCAGAAGCACTTGAATGCTGGAACGTGGATCTTTTTCGCTTGAAGTTGCCTCGCATATATTCAATAGTAGAGGAGATAAACCGACGATTCTGCTCAGAATTGCTGGTAAAATATCCCGGAGATTTTAACAGGACGGCGCGCATGGCGATAATATCGAACTCGCAGGTCAGAATGGCAAATCTTTCGGTATATGCTTCAAACAAGGTAAACGGAGTGTCAAAACTTCACTCAAACATTCTGAAGAAATCCGTGTTTTCCGACTTTGCCAAGAACGATCCGGAAAAATTTACAAGCGTAACTAACGGTATTGCTCACAGAAGATGGCTCTGCATGGCTAATCCCGCGCTTTCGTGCATGATTGACGAGCTGATAGGCAAAGATTACAGAAAAGATCCCGAAGCTCTTATAAAGTTAAAAGAATTTTCGAATGACATAGGCGTGCAGGAAAAATTGCTTGAGATAAAAAAGAAAAACAAGCTGTCGCTGTCCGAATATCTCGGACGGAGAAACGGAATAATTCTTGATCCCGATTCGGTGTTTGACGTGCAGGTAAAACGTATTCACGAATATAAAAGACAGCTGCTGAATGTTCTTAAGATAATCGCCTATTACAATGATATAGAAAACGGAGTAGCTACCGATATTCCGAACAGAACGTTTATTTTCGGCGGAAAAGCGGCTCCGGGATACTATATGGCCAAAGAGATAATAAAACTGATCTGCGCTTTATCTGCAGATATTGACAAAAATGAAAAAGTCGGCAGTAGATTAAAGGTTGCTTATATAGAAAACTATGACGTTACTACGGCGGAACATCTTATGCCGGCATCCGATATTTCTGAACAGATTTCTCTTGCCGGCAAAGAAGCAAGCGGAACCGGGTGCATGAAGTTTATGATAAACGGCGCACTCACTATAGGAACTCTTGACGGTGCTAACGTTGAAATAATTGATGCGGTAGGTGCTGACAACGCATATATGTTTGGTCTGCGTTCGGAAGAAGTGGACGAAACCTGGAAAAAAGGATACCATTCAGCCGGATATTATAATTCAAGTGAGCGGCTCAAAGACGCTGTAGACAGGCTTTACAGAGGATTTAACGGGGTTGATTTCTCCAATATCGCATCCTATCTGTTATCCGGAAACGGCGGTGTCGCAGATCCTTATATGTGTTTGGCAGACTTTGACTCCTACTGCCTCGCGTACTCGAAATGTATAGAAGATTACACAGATCAGCAAAGCTGGGCAGAAAAAAGCCTTATAAACATCGCATCTGCGGGATATTTTTCGGCAGACAGAAGTATCAAGGAGTACGCCAAAAATATATGGAACGCGGAACCTTACGGAGATGAAAAATGATTATAAAAGAACGTAAGTATCTTACAAAAGGCAAAAAAGAACGGCTGTGCTACGCTTCTGCGTTTCCAAATGATTCCGCGCTCCGTCTTGAACTTTATATACCGAGAACTACAGGAGCGTCCGATGTCGCGGTGCGTATTCTTGATGACAACGGAACTTTTGAAAAAGTTTTCAGAGCCGAATGGATAACACTTTGCGGAGCGGATGACGTGTATGAAATATCTGTAGATCTGCGCGAGCTCAAAACGGGGTTATACTGGCACGACGTATTTTCCTGTAATAGCGGGGAAGAAGTATCACTGTTTTCGCCCGAGGATTACCGCAGACAAATCCTGATTTACGACAAAGGGTACCGTCCTCCGAAAGAAACTGACGGGATAATATATCACGTGTTCGTTGACAGATTTTTTTCATCGGGTAAAAGTCCGATAAAGCCGGACGCAATAATGAACACCGACTGGGAAAACGGAATCCCACAGTATCCCGAAAAGCGCGGCGACCCGCTTGACAACAACGTTTTTTTCGGCGGAGATCTCTTTGGTGTTGCGGAGAAGCTTGATTATATTAAATCGCTCGGGGCTTCGTATATCTATCTTTCTCCTATATTTGACGCTCGTTCAAACCATAAATACGACACGGGAGATTATATGACTGTAGACAGTATGTTTGGCGGCGACGAGGCACTCAAGCTGCTTATAGAAGAAGCGAAAAAGCGTAATATCGGAATAATAATCGACGGTGTTTTTAATCACACGGGAGATGACAGCTTGTATTTTAACAAGTACGGAAGATACGACAGTCTCGGCGCGTATCAGTCAAAGAAATCAAAATATCATAAATGGTACTATTTTAAAGATTTCGAGCACAGTCCCGACGACTACGATTGCTGGTGGAATATAGGAATATTGCCTCGCGTGAACTGCGACGATCGTTCTTACCGAAACTATATTCTCGGCAAAGACGGAGTTATCGACAAGTGGTTTTCTCTCGGAGTATCCGGGATAAGACTCGACGTGGCAGACGAGCTATCCGATGCTTTTATAAAAGAGCTCAGAAAGAAAGTCCGAGCTAAATCTCCGGGGGCAGTAATAATCGGAGAAGTATGGGAGGATGCATCAAATAAGTGCGCTTACGGAAGCCGGCGAGAATATTTTCACGGAAAAGAACTTGACTCGGTAATGAATTACCCGGTACGAAACGCGGTAATTTCGTATATAAAAAACGGAGATTGTGATTTTTTACGCTCAACATGCGATTCAATATACGCGCACTATCCGAAAGATATGGCAAACAATCTTATGAACGTACTCGGAACTCACGACACCGAGCGTCTGATAACGGTACTCGCAGGCGATGACCCAAACGGTAAAAGCAATCGTGAGTTGGCGGAGAGTAAAATGAACGATGAACAGAGAAAAGCGGGTGCCGACATGCAGATACTGTGTTATACACTGATCTCCGCCTTGCCCGGAATACCCTGCGTGTTTTACGGAGATGAGATCGGTATGGAAGGGTATCACGATCCGTTTTGCAGACGACCGTTTAACTGGCAAAACACTACAAACAATCCGCGTGATTTATACACCGGTAAAATACTGTCAGCCTACCGTGAGATAGGAAAGACCAGAATCCGATCTGAAGCGTTGCGTAAAGGAGATTTCCGCATAGCGTATTGTGACAAAAACGCGGTGATCGTAATTCGTACCTACAAAAACGAGACGGTTTCCGCCGTGATAAACCGCGGTGAATCGCCTATAAGCGTCTACGCAGATTGTATATTTACAGATATGATCACAAATCAAAAGGTTGCAACGCCTCATCTGCCGTCGAGAAGCGGAAGATATTATAAAATATCGCAAACAGCTGTTCAGACTGACAAAATAGCATTTGACGTAGCGCCATAAAAAAGTCCGACCCGAACAATTTTATTGTTTTGGGTCGCTTTTGTTTTAAATGTTCAAATGTAGGTAACAAATATATAGTATTATTTTCTATATATGGTCATCTTTTGAGCGAGGTAGCGATATGCCGGATAAATTAATATTCAGACGCATATGTCACGACGTTATGATAAGTGAACGCGAAAAGACCGGCATCGGTACGTACGGTGAAAAACTTATGCACGTAATACTCAAAAGATACGCCGATTCTGACCTATCGCATCACGAGGTAAAGTGCTGCGGATATATTGCCGACGTGTTTGATGGTGAAAAAGTAACTGAGATTCAGACGGGAGGATTTTCTCCGCTGAAGAAAAAAGTGGCAAAAATGTCCGATGCGGGTTATAACGTTACAGTTATATATCCGATTGCGGCAAAAAAATGGATAATATGGATGGATCCATCGTCAGGAGAAGTAACACCGCGCCGCCTCTCTCCTCAAAAGTGTAATAAGTACAAATTACTCGTCGAAATGGTTCACGCTCTGCCGCTTTTGAAAAGAGAAAACGTCACGTTTAAGGCTTTGTTCCTTGAAATAGAGGAATACAAACTGCTAAACGGATGGAGTACAGACAGAAAAAAAGGCTCGACAAGGTGCGAGAGAATACCGATCGACGTGCTCGGAGAATTTGAGGTTTCATACCCGGATGGATACCGAGAGTTTCTGCCGGATGAACTCGGAGAAGAATTTTCCGCAGGAACTTTTGCTTCTTTTGCAAAAATTACCAGGCATCGCGCATACAGCGCAATAAGAGTGCTCAAAGAAGTCGGCGCGATAGAAACGTCTCACAAAAAAGGACACGAGATTTTTTATAAAAGGTCATATACAACGGAAGGAGATATTAAATGAAACCCGAGAGATTTGATATATCAAACGGAATAACTCTTGATGTTATCACTACCAGTAAATTCAAAACCGCACAGCTTGCGGTAAATTTTCTCACACCGCTCAGTATTGATACCGCATCAAAAAATGCACTTATCCCTGCGGTTTTATTGCGCGGAAGCGAAAAACATCCGACGATGGCTGATATAAGCAAAAAACTTCAATCGCTTTATTCTGCGTCTATCGTTCCAACAAACTACAAGCGCGGAGAAACTCAGGTATTCGGTCTGTGCGCTGATTTTATTGACAGTAAATATGCGCTTGACGATACTGACATCGTCGGTGGAACGCTCGATATGCTCGCTGAGATGCTGTTTTGCCCATATAAAACTAACGGAGTTTTTTCAGCAGAGTACGTAAGTGGTGAGAAATCCAATCTTACAGATAAGATTAACGCAAAAATAAATAACAAAACAGGTTATGCTATCTCACGTTGCCGAGAGGAAATGTGCGCTGATGAAGCATTTGGAATAAGCGAGCTCGGCACGGTACAGTCGGTAGCGGAGATAGATGAAAATAGCCTTTATGAATATTATGACTCTCTTTTCGATACGGCGCAGATAAACGTATTTTACGTTGGCGCTCAGCCCGCGTGCGAGATCATTCAAAAGGTTGAAAAGATGTTCGCACACCTCAAAAATCGAAACCGTAATCCCGCAGAGCTTTCTACAAACGTCATTCGTAAAGCGAAAGCCGTTAAAGAGATAGTGGAATACGAGCCGGTTGAGCAGACCAAGCTAAGTATCGGATTCAGAACGGGATGTGTTCTTTCTGACAGTGATTACTATAAATTCTCGGCATTTTGCGAAATATACGGCGGCGGAACTACGTCAAAGCTGTTTATGAACGTAAGAGAGAAGTTAAGCCTCTGCTACTACTGTCAGTCTATTCCCGAATCGCAAAAGGGAATAATGATAGTAGCAAGCGGAATAGACGGCGATAAATACGAAGACGCAAAGAAAGAGATTCTTGCCCAGCTTGAAGAAATAAAGAACGGTAACATAACCGACGAAGAGTTTGACGGCGCGATAAAATCACTTTCAAGTGAATATATGAGCCTTTACGACAGCCCTGATATGCTTGAATCCTGGTATATAAACAGGGGGCTTTCTGGTCGTTCTGATTCCCCCGAGGACGCTGCTGAAATACTCAAAACCGTTACCAAAGAAGATATAGTCGAGATAGCGCATAGACTTACTCTCGACACCTTCTACACCCTCAAACCTATATCAGAGAAAGGGGAATGAGTATGTTGGATTATGTAAAAATAGAAAGCCGTCTGCTTGACGAGCATTACTACGTTTGCAGACATAAAAGCGGACTTGAGGTATACGTGTATCCCAAGGAAATGACCACGTCGTACGCGCTGTTTTCTACCAAATACGGTTCGGTTGACAGCCGTTTCAAGCTTGAAGGAGACGCGGATTTTACCGAAGTTCCCGACGGTATAGCTCACTTTCTTGAGCACAAACTGTTTGAAACGGAGCAAGGTGAAGACACCTTCACCAGATACGCCCGTACCGGCGCATCAGCAAATGCTTTTACCTCGTTTACTCAAACTGCGTATCTTTTTTCCTGTACGGAAAATTTTTACGATTCTCTTGAGATACTCCTCGACTTCGTCTCAAATCCGTATTTTACCGATGAAAACGTAAAGAAAGAGCAGGGTATCATCGCGCAGGAAATCAAAATGTACGACGATAATCCCGGTACAAACCTTTTCTACGGTCTTATGAAAGCGCTTTACAAAAAGCACAAGATCTCCACCAATATAGCCGGCACAGTAGAGTCTATCGGAAAGATCACCCCCGAGATACTTTATAAATGCTATAACACCTTCTATAACCCTTCAAACATGGTACTCGCAGTATGCGGACGTGTTGATCTTGAAAGAACTATGGAGCTGGTTGATAAGTACGTTAAAGCGGCAGAGGGCAAAAAGATAATCAGAGATTATCCGAGAGAAAGTGCGGGTATCAATTTCCCAAGATTTGAAAACAAATTCCAAGTCGCGAAGCCTCTTTTCGATATTGGTATAAAGGACGTTATGATCTCTGCTGATCCCCGTGAACGTGCTAAAAAATCTATTGCTATTGATATAGTAAACAAAGTGCTTTTCGGGCGTTCAAGCAAGTTCTTTAACGACTTGTATTCCGCGGGACTTATTTCAAACGAGTTCAGCGCATCATACGAGCATAATCAGAGCTTCTCGTTTAATTCCGTATCGGGTGAGTCGTCCGATCCCGACGCAGTTTACGGACGTTTCTGCGAATACTGTGAAGCCGTTAAGAAAAACGGATTTGACCGTGAGGATTTTGAGCGAATAAAACGCGCCGTATATGCAGGAGTGGTCAGATCTTTTGATTCTACCGAGGAGATCGCAACAAATCTCGTTTGGCAAGCTTTTTGCGAGTGCGGTCTGTTTGAGTACGTTGATATAATTCCCACAGTGGACTTTGAATACGCAAAAGCCGAGTTTGACAAGCTTTTCGTCCCGGAATCTTTTGCGATATCCGTAATAAAACCGTTGGAGGAATAAAAGATGAATACTATTTCTTTTCCCGGACTCGGAATAGGTCCGTTCAGTGTAAACGAAATCGCGTTTACGATTCCTTTTCTTGAAAATTTCCGAGGAGTTGCTTGGTACGCCATTATAATAACTTTCGGAATGATTTTGGCATTCTCGTTCGTCGTTTTGCACTCAAAAAAAGAGGGAATAAAAAGTGACGACGTAATTGACCTTGCGATATTTCTGCTTCCGTCAGCAATAATCGGCGCGAGACTTTACTACGTTATTTTTTACGGCGGATATACCAGCTTTATTGATGCAATCGCATTTTGGAACGGCGGTCTCGCTATATACGGAGGAATAATAGCCGGTTCTATTGCCGTGGTCGGTGTGATGCTTTTCAAAAAGATCAATCCGCTTAAAATGTTTGATCTTATCGCTCCTGCGCTTATGATTGGGCAGGCAATAGGACGCTGGGGCAACTTCGTAAATGCCGAAGCATACGGTGCCGAAACCGATCTCCCATGGAGAATGGGTATACTTACTCCCGGTATGACCAAAATGATCTACGTTCACCCCACCTTCCTTTACGAATCTCTTTGGAACATAATCGGATTTTTGCTTATATATTTCTTCGTGTTCCGTAAGAAGAAATATAACGGCCAAGTAATGCTTGCGTATTTTGCTTGGTACGGATTTGGCAGAATGATTATTGAAGGACTGAGAACGGACAGTCTTTGGCTCGGTACGTTCAGAATATCGCAGGTTATAGGCTTCGTGTCCTTCGTGGTAGCTACAGCTTTGCTTATTTACTGCGGAATAAAAGCGCGTAAAAAACGTCTCGAGGAAGAGTCATACTCGCTTCAGTACGAGGTTGGAGAAAGAATAATTTCGGCTCCTGATCAGGATGAAATTGCAACAGATAATGACAATTCAGAAAAAGGAGAAAAATCAGAAAATGGCACAGATAATTGACGGTAAACTCGTATCCGCAGAACAGAGAAAAAAGATAGCGCAAGAGGTTAAAGAACTCAAAGATTCCGGCTACGAGCCCGGTCTTGCGGTTATTATAGTCGGAGAGGATCCCGCATCCAAAGTATACGTAAGAAATAAGCACAAGGCGTGCGATGAAGTAGGCATTTATTCCGAGGTACACGAGCTCCCTGAAAGTACTACGCAGGAAGAACTCATTGCGCTCGTTCGCCGTCTCAACAACGACGACAAGATCAACGGTATTCTCGTACAGCTTCCGCTTCCGAAGCATCTTTCGGAGGATGAGGTAATTGCCGAAATATCTCCTGAAAAGGACGTTGATGCTTTCCACACTGTAAACGTGGGCAGAATTATGCTCGGAGACTATGATTTTCTTCCGTGTACTCCCGCAGGCGTAATGGTACTTCTTGAGCATTACGGCATTGAAGTTTCGGGCAAAGAGTGCGTAGTCGTCGGCAGAAGCAACATAGTAGGAAAGCCACAGGCAATGCTCCTGCTTCACGCTAACGGAACGGTCACGGTATGTCATTCAAGAACCAAAGACCTCAAAGAGGTTACAAAGAGAGCAGACATTCTTGTTGTGGCTATCGGAAAAGCAGACTTTATCACAGGAGATATGGTAAAAGAGGGCGCCGTTGTTATAGACGTTGGAATGAACAGAAGGGAAGACGGCAAACTCACCGGAGACGTTGATTTTGCTACTGTTGAGCCAAAGGCTTCTTATATCACTCCCGTTCCCGGCGGCGTTGGTCCCATGACCATCACTATGCTGATGAAAAACACTCTCACGTCAGCAAAACGCGCCAAATCCAAGCTTTAAAACGATAATTTTTGTTGAAAATAACAATTTGAAATTTTCGTAAAAAATTGTTATAATTATATTATAAGCGTGTGTCTGAGTAAGGTTTACCTGCAAAGCGCACGCTTATGATTTTATAGAACGGAAGTGCTCGAGCGATGAGAAATGACTTAACATTATCTACCAAAAGCAGCCACAATATCGGAGACTACGTTATGTACCGCCATAACGGAATATGCCGCATATCTGATATAAAATCTGAAAATTTCGGCGGTATGGGAGAAAAGGAATATTATTTTCTTACTTCTGTTTTTAACGAAAAAAATGAGGTCTACGTGCCGCTCGGATCGCCTCTGGCAGACGAAATGTACCGTCTTCTTACCGCTGAGGAGATAGACGATATTATTAAAATGAGCGAAGAAAAGGAAGAAAATTGGATCACTGACAGTAAAGAGAGGTCAGCATTCTTTGATTCCGTGCTTAAAAGCGGGAACAGAACACAGATACTCAAGGTATTCAAGCTTCTTGCTTTAAGAAAAATGGAGCTCGATACTCAAAAGAAAAAATTACACGCAAACGATGAGAGAATACTTGCCGCCGCTCAAAAGCTGATAGTAGAAGAATTCGCGTTCGTTCTTGGTATTCCGCAGAGCGAAGTAATCCCATTCATCGTCGATAAAATAAAAACGCACAAAGCATAAATAAAAATCGCCGCGCAAGACCTGTAGATCTTTGCGAGGCGATTTTTTTGTTAGATAGAAACGATAATTTTATTTTCACCCTCGGACAGAGTTTGATTTACTCCAGCAAAGCTAAACACCGCGATCTGTCCTTTCGGAATATCAATCGAAAAAGATATGCTTGAGCCCGTCTTTTCGTACGAAACCGAAACTTTACCAAGCGGTAGAGTTCTATAACCCGAAACGCGGTTAATACTGTCGGTTAACGCAGGAGAAATTTCGATCTCACGGTATCCCGCAGAACTATCTTTTGACTTGATGCCGAGAATATAATCGTAAAGATATGCGACTACCGCGCCGAACATCGGATGATTATGTGATCGGTTGCGAAGCGAACACGGCCAGTATTCCCAAATGGTAGTAGCACCCAAACGGCGCATTTCGGAAAATGAATGGACCGAATCGGAGGAAAGGAGCTTTACCGCAAGATCGCCGTCTCCGTGCTCAAACAAAACGCGCGTAACGACGTCCGTTCCGAAGATACCCGTGTCGTAACCTCCAAGATCAGTATAGTATTTTACCAGATTCGGATACGTTCTGTCGTCTCCTATGCCTATATCCACAGCAAAAGCGTTTGCGCCTTGTCGGCATCCCAAGAAGTTTCCGTCAGATTTATTATAATACGCCGCCATAAGAGCTTCTTTGCGCTCTTTTATGCGAGATTCAAAAATCGGTATATCCTCGTGTTTTCCTATTATTTTTGCAATTTCGATACATTTATAAAGGTTTTTAATATAAAAATAGTTATTTACAAAAGGTGGTGGGAGTATTATCGCCTCAGGAGTACACCAATCTCCGAGACACCACTCGCCCTCTTTGTCGCGTACTATGAGATTTCCGTATGAATTTGCCTCAAGATAATCAA
Organism: uncultured Lachnospiraceae bacterium; assembly: GCA_964525525.1. Lineage (GTDB taxonomy): Bacteria > Bacillota > Clostridia > Oscillospirales > CAG-272 > RGIG2161. The sequence continues at coordinate 17,166 of CAZGHD010000017.1, forward strand.
AATATCGAAGTATGCCCTGATAACAGTCACGGAGAACGCTCTCATCGCCGTAATGCAGATAAAAGCGGTATGGGACCTCTACGATAGCACCGCCCCATCCGCCCGGACCTCCGCCGGAGCGTATATACGGAGCAGTGTACTGAACGTGTCCGCTTAAAGAATCCTGACAGTCAGTGATGTCCTTTATCCATTTGCGGTAAAAGCTCTCTGCGTCAAAGATATTCATAGCAGCGTGGCACACGAGCTGACCGTCGCCCGTGTATCCGCGTCTCTCGATATGAGGACAATCGGATGGAATTCCTGCGTGCATATTAGTAAGCTGCGTGTTGATAAAGGTGTCGTGTATCCAGTTGAGTATATCGCTGTCACATTCGAACGAGGAAACGGTATCAACGTCGGTGTAAACCACTTCTACACACTCAACGTCAGCGTTTCCGCAAACGGAAAAATATCTGTACCCAAACCAAGTAAACAGCGGACGGACGGTGCGTTCTTTACTGTCACATATAACGGTAAATTTTTGAGAGTGGCCGAATTTTGTGTCGAGCTTTCCGTCCGGAGTAATCTCCTCTGAAAATATAACCTCAACGGTTTCGCCGCGTTGTCCGCAAATACTTATAATCGGGTATCCGGTTATGTTCTTTTTACAGTCGTAAACAACCGATTCACCGTTATCGCTTACGAGTACCGGAGAAATAATCTCCTGCACCCTGTCTGCAGGACAGTCACTGAAAAGATATTCGGTATCTACAGGAGCTTTGACTCCTTCGACGTGCGCCCAATCGCTGTCGTCAAAATTGACGTCAAACGCATTGTATATGTAAAGCGTATAGTCGTGACACTCGCGGCTTGTAAAATCGTAATCGCTTATATAGCTTGCGGAAATCTTGTCGTTCTCAGACGAAAAATATTCAAATTCTCCGTTTGAATCTTCGCCGCGGATATACCATATCGCTTTGGCATTACCATATTCGGATTTGGTATACCAACCGCCGCCAAAATGAATAGAAATAACGTTTTTACCGTTTTTTAGATAACACGAAACGTCGTATTCCGGAACGTACAGGCGGTGTCCGCTGATAATTTCATCAGATGGGCAATTTTCGCGCGGTTCGTAGTCTGTGCTGAGGGGAAGGAATAGGTCTTCGCCTACTCTGACACCGTTTATATAACAGTGAAAAAAGCCGAGACCTACTACGCGTAGCATAGCGGATTTAATATCAGCGGTATAAAATTCACCTCGGAGAATGAAAAAATCGTTTATGTAACACTCTTTTTTTCCTATCCAGCGAGCGCTACCGAACACTTCGTTTTGTTTCATTGTGAATCACCTTTCTATCGTATTACTCTGTTTCTCTGAAGCCGATTTCCCATACGCGGTAAAACGGAGAGTGATATGCGCTTCCTTGTCCTACCGTCGCCGAATTTATAAGTGAACTATCATATACCCATACTGTTTTCTTTTGGTACGTCGGCAGGATGACAGCAGTGTCCATTATAAGGTCAAGAAGCTCGGAATATTCTGCGTTTCTTTCTGTTTGCGAGTAAACTTTTCTTGCACTTATTACCTTATCGTTTATTTTACTTAACAGCTCTTTATCCTTTTCGGTACCGTCATAGTAAAGATCGTATAACCCAAACGCGCGAGGGAATGGGGATGAGGAAAGGTCAGGATTCGAACAGAACAAGGGAAACAAATCTGGAGAATATCCCATATTGATTTCCGCTGCCCAAACCGCAGTGCTTGTATTATTAAGATTTTCAAGAAAACCTGTGTCTACGTTAATAGTTACCTTTATTCCGATACTCGCAAGTGTTTTCTGTGCAGCAAGGAATATCTCGCCCGCCGGGTGAACGGACGTTGCCGCGGGAAGGGAAAACACGTATTCTACGGGTGATCCGCTGCTGTCAAGCATAACACCGTCAACCAAAGAATATCCGAGCTCGGCGTAATATTCAAGCGCAGTTTGTCCTGTTACGTCAAACGGGTAGTATCTTGTCGCGTTTTGAGGATATTCGTTATAAACAGAACTCATAGGACGGTATAAAAACTCGGTTGCCGCACCGTACACAGATGAACACAGCGTGGTGTCAAACACGCTCATCAAAGCTTTTCTTTCAAGGCTGTTTTTTATCTGTGATGCATTGATAGCAATAAAACCAAACCCAAACGAGTCGGTTATCCTATAGTCGAGTTTTGCATACGATATGTCAGACCAAAGGGAAGATATGAGATCCTCACTGACACCGTCGCTCATAACGTGTATATCGCCGGAGAGCAGTGCCTCTTTTTTATCGTTAGATGAAACGGTTTTGACCTGTAAATGCTTTATCTCTGGAGTACCGAGCATAAATTTGTCGTTTGCTACAAAATAACAGGTCCCGTTTTGATAAAACTCTCCGTCTTCCGAAATTTTATACGGCCCCGCCCCGAGAGGTGCGGAGCTTTTTGACTTTAATTCATCAATAAATTCAGCTTGCGCGAAATCAACCCCGAAATATGAGCGAGCATTGGCACGCTGATGCCGTTTTTCTCCTGCGTAGTGATGCATTGGTGCAACGGAAAAAGTAAACGCAGATGCCGCCGCGGAATCGGTGCCGTTTATCTTCACGGTAACGACCTTGCGATATGCTCCGTCGTCGCACTGCTTTTTATAAGTATCGATCCCCTCGATTTTTTTTGTCTTTTCCGCCCTGTATTCGGAAAGTCCGATTATATCAAGGGATGCAACGGTGGACGTGCCGTCGTAAAGCGGATCAAGGTAAACGTAAAGATTAAACAGTACGTCGTTTGAATCAATCTCGTGTCCGTCGCTAAACGTAATACCGTTTTTTATCGTAAACTCATACGTAGTAACACCGTTTTCATAATACTCAAGATATTCGTAAGCAACGCAAAAAACATCGGTTCCTGCGATTATCTTTCCGGTTTCGTCCACGTTTACAAGCGGAGCCTGGGTATATTCAACTACTTCCTTGTCGTATTGGGTTTCGGCAAAAAAAGGATTGAAGTTTCCGGATAACTGCTGAGTTCCTATTGTCAGAGGCAGATTTTCATTTACGTCGGTACGTGTTATTCCGCTCGCAGCTTGAACCGGAATGTCTACCGAATCCATAGGAGCGTTTGCAAGAGCAATGGCTTGCATCGTTCCGTCGTAATCAAAAACCGAAAGCGGTAAGCTCAAAAGAATGAATATCAAAGCTAAACCCAAAACAAAAGGGTGACGAAACTTCATTTTTACACCTTCGCTTTCATAAATACAATTTTTTACATTAAGAATTTTAACACAAATACTGTACAAAAGTCAATAGAGTATATATATTTGTAGATTTGTATATCTAATTTGCAAAAATCTATTGCCAAAATCCACGATTTGAGGTATAATATATTTAATTATGTTTATTTTTTCTATTTGCCGTTCTCGGCAGAATGGAGAGTTTATGAAAAAAGAGTATAAAGTCGGACTCCTCGGTTTCGGAGCTATGGGTAAGACTCATGCATATGCGATCTCCGCGCTCCCGTTTTATTATCCCGCACTGCCGTTCGACGTAAAGATAGCCGGAGTTTGCACTCGCTCGCAGGAAAAGAGCGACAGCGTGTGTAAGCAGTACGGTATACCCCTCGGAGTTACCGACGAGGATGCGCTCATTTATTCCGATGATATTGATATAATAGATATTTGTACGCCCAACTGTTGCCACGCAGATACTTTAAGAAAAGCGATAGCGGCAGGGAAGGCTATATATTGCGAAAAGCCGCTTTGCACCACTTATGAGGACGCCAAGGAAATATCCGAGCTTGCGAAAAAGGCGGGCATTTCTGCATCCATGGTGTTCAACAACCGTTTCTTCGTTGCGGCAATGAAAGCAAAAGAGATCATTGATTCAGGCGCGCTCGGAAAGCCCGTGTCATTTCACGCGGCGTTCCTTCATTCAAGCGTGACCAATCCCGACAAACCTGCAGGCTGGAAGCAGGATAAAGATATTTGCGGCGGCGGTGTTTTGTTTGACCTCGGTTCTCACGTTATTGATATGGTAACCTATCTTTGCGGAGACGTTGCAAGCGTTTACGGCAAATCACAGATACTGTTTCCCATTCGCCGCGGACGAGACGGTAACGAGTGGAAGACCAATGCTGACGAAGCATTCTTTATGCTTTGCACTATGGCATCCGGCGCTGTCGGAACGATAGATATCAGCAAACTCACGGTAGGTACGAACGACGACTTCTCATTTGAGTACTATGGCACCGACGGTGCTGTCAAATTCAATATGATGGATCCCGAGTGGCTTCATTACTTTGACGCGCGCGAGTCTGATTCTCCTCTCGGCGGAACAAAGGGCTGGAAGAGAATAGAAACGATAGGACACTATCCCGCTCCCGGCGGAACTTTTCCGAACGGACGTTCTCCCGTCGGATGGCTTCGCGGTCATATAGAAAGCATGTATAACTTCCTTCACCGTTTTCACGAGGGACTTCCTCAGTCTCCGTCTCTTGAGGACGGAGCATACGTTCAAAAGATTCTTGATGCCGCTTACCGTTCGGATGAAACGGGCATGCCGGTGACTTTGTAAAAAGGGTTAAATTATGATAACGATAGGACTTACCGGCGGTAGCGGAGCCGGTAAAGGCGTAGTATCCGAAATATTTGCGGATTTCGGCGTTCCGAGTATTGACACCGACGCCGTTTACAGAGAGATAGTTTCTTATAACTCTCCGTGTATGAAAGAATTGCGCGAACATTTCGGAGATAAAATCGCCAACGAAAACGGTTCGCTTAACCGCGCCGCGATGTCGGAAATCGTGTTCGCTCCCGGTGCGTACGACGAGCTGAATGCACTTAACAGAATAACTCATAAGTACATTCTTGAGGAGTGCCGCATACAGCTTGCTATTTTCAGTGAAAGCGGATATAAAATGGCAATAGTCGATGCGCCTCAACTGTATGAAAGCGGTTTTGCTTCAAGTTGCGATCACGTTATCGCGGTATTGGCGCATCCCGAGCTCAGAATAATGCGTATAATGGAACGGGATTCCATTGACCGCGATAGGGCACTCGCCCGCATTGAAGCACAGAAGTCTGACGAATTTTTTGAAAGCCGAGCAGATTTCATCATTTACAACAACGGTTCAGTTGACAGCTTGAAATATCAGATAGACGATATAATAAAAGAAATATCCGGTGAAAAAAGCACCGAAGACGGTTATTCAGACTATATTTGACCGTTGAAATAGGAGAAAACGTGAAGCATCAAAACGCTATAAAACGTAACGTCGTTATAATAGTAATCCTTTTGCTTTCAATATCTATCGGTATTGGATACGAGTTTCTGTGGATAAAGATAGAAGAACATACGCATCCTATGGATTACAGTGAGTTCGTTTCGGTTTATTCCGACAACTACGGCGTTCCGGAATATATTGCATATTCGGTTATAAAGACAGAAAGTTCTTTTAAAAGCAACGCAGTATCTCACGCAGGCGCAGTAGGACTTATGCAAATAATGCCGGATACCTTCAAATGGCTTGCTGAAAAGTTAGGTGAAGTTTACAATGAAGGACTCCTCTATGACCCGGAAACCAACATAAGATACGGCACCTACTATCTCTCATATCTTTACGCCGAATACGGAAACTGGGATACCGTTTTCGCAGCATATAACGCCGGCATGGGCAGGGTAAACAACTGGATAGCAAGCGATGAATATGCGGACGAATACGGAAACCTTAAATATATCCCGATAAAAGAAACCCGTGAATACGTTGTAAAAGTAAACAAAGCAATCGAAATATACAAAAAATTATACTACTGATCGAAAGGATGATATATCAATGGAACTTAAAGATACTCTCGTTTATAAAAAGAAAAACTCGTTTGAAGCATATCAGGGTGAACGCGCTGAAGCGGTAAAAAAATACGCAAAGGCATATACTGACTTCATAAACACTGCAAAAACCGAGCGCGAGGCTGTTGTTGAGACAATCAGGATTCTTGAAGAAAACGGGTTTACCGAGTACAAGCTCGGTGATAAAGTTTCCGCCGGTGACAAGCGCTACTATAACAACAGAAAAAAGAGTCTTTTCGCGTTTACCGTAGGTAAAGAGAGCCTTGAGTGCGGCATCAGACTTTGCGCGGCTCATATCGATTCTCCCAGACTTGACCTCAAGCAGATTCCTCTCTTTGAGAACACCGGAATGGCTTATCTCAAAACCCACTATTACGGCGGTATCAAGAAATATCAGTGGCTGGCTATACCGCTTGCGCTTCACGGCGTTGTTGTTCTCAAAGACGGTTCTGTTGTTGACGTAGTTATAGGCGAGGACGAAAACGACCCGATATTCTGCATAACCGATATTCTTCCTCACCTCGGTAAAGCACAGTCGGAAAAACCTTTAGGACAGGCTATTACAGGCGAAGGTCTCAACATTCTCATCGGCAGTGAGCCTTACGCGGGCGAGAGCACTGATGCGGTAAAACTCAATATGCTTAAAATCCTCAATGAAAAATACGGCATAGTTGAAGAAGACTTCCTCAGCGCAGAGCTTACCGCTGTTCCCGCAGATAAAGCTCGCGACATGGGTCTTGACAGATCGTTTATTGCCGGCTACGGCCACGACGACAGAGTATGCGCTTATCCTGCGCTTACCGCAATGTTAGAGAACAAGTCCGATCACACAGTTATGTGTATTCTCGCTGACAAAGAAGAGATCGGCAGCGAGGGTAATACCGGTATGAAGAGCAGTATTCTCGTTGATCTTATCACCGAGCTTTCTGCACAGCTTTCTGCAGATCCGGTAATCGTCCGCGCTAATTCCATGTGCCTTTCCGCTGACGTTTCCGGCGGATATGACCCCAACTACAGCGAAGTATTCGAAAAGAACAACAGCGCTATTCTGAACCAGGGCGTTGTTATGATGAAATACACCGGCCACAGAGGCAAGGCGTCTACCAACGATGCAAGCGCAGAGCTTATAGCACGTCTTCGCAAAGCATTTGATGAAGATGACGTTGTTTGGCAGACTGCAGAACTCGGAAAGGTTGACGAGGGCGGCGGAGGAACCGTTGCAATGTATATAGCAAACTGCAATATCGACACCATAGACCTCGGTGTTCCCGTGCTTTCTATGCACGCTCCCTTTGAGGTTATCGCAAAGAACGACCTTTATTCTGCTCATCTTGCATTCCTTGCGTTTTGCAAATAATAAACACAACAAGGTAGATATATGTTTTCAAAATTAAAGGCGGCGCAGGATCGATTTGAAAAAATCGAAAGCGATCTTATCGATCCCGCTGTAATATCAAATCAAGAAGAATATACAAAGCTTATGCGCGAGCATAAGAATCTTGCTCCGATAATAGAAAAATTCCGCGAATATACTCAAGTAGAAAGCGATCTCCGCGGAGCGGAAGAAATGCTTTCGGACTCTGCGCTTGATGCGGAAATGAAAGCCCTTGCTGAAGAAGAAATGCTTCTTTGTAAGGAATCTATTGAAAAAATATCCGAAGAACTCAAGATACTCCTGCTCCCCAAAGACCCTAACGACGACAAAAACGTCGTTATAGAGATAAGAGCGGGTGCCGGCGGTGATGAAGCCGCTCTGTTCGCTTACGTTCTTTACAGAATGTATAATATGTATGCCGACGCAAAGGGATATAAATCCGAGCTCGTTTCTTCAAACGATACCGAGCTCGGAGGTTTTCGCGAAGTTACCTTTATGATAAGCGGAGAAGGAGCGTATTCTCGTTTCAAATTTGAAAGCGGAGTTCACAGAGTTCAGCGAGTTCCTGAGACAGAAACGTCGGGCCGTATCCACACCTCTACCGCAACGGTAGCGGTTCTCCCCGAAGCTGAAGACGTAGAAATAGAAATAAACCAGTCCGATCTTCAAATTGATACTATCAAGAGCAGCGGCGCGGGCGGACAGCACGTCAATAAGACCGAATCAGCTATCAGAATGATACATAAACCTACGGGAATAGTGGTTGAGTGTCAGGATGAGCGAAGCCAGTTCAAAAACAGGGACAAGGCCTTGAAGATACTTAAAGCCAAGCTCTACGACATCAAGCTCTCGGAACAGAATGACAAAATCGCTTCCGAAAGAAAGTCGCAGATCGGTACGGGAGACCGCAGTGAGAGGATCAGAACTTACAATTACCCGCAGAGCCGAATCACCGATCATCGTATCGGCGTTACCGTCCATTCTCTTGAGGCGTTTCTCAACGGCGATATAGATGATATGATTGATGCGCTTATCACCGCAGATACCGCTGAAAAGCTGAAAAACAATGAGATTTGAGTTGATTATATGAAAACCATTAAAATCGACGTTTTGGACAAGTCTGATTTTCCTAAGCTTGCGCAAGCGGGAGAAATGCTCAGACAGGGTCGCCTCGTGGCTTTTCCTACCGAAACGGTATACGGCCTTGGCGGAAACGCACTTGATCCTGATGCGTCAAGAAAAATATATGCCGCAAAGGGAAGGCCGAGCGACAATCCGCTTATAGTACATATTTCGTCACCTGACGAAGCAGAAAAATACTGCATCACTTCTCCCATGTACTACAAATTAGCGGAGCGGTATATGCCGGGACCGCTGACGGTAATTCTTCCCAAAAAACAAATAAACGGTGCGCCGGTTATTCCTGCCGAGACAAGCGGAGGACTCGATACCGTTGCAGTTCGCTGTCCTGCAGATCCGATAGCTAACGCGTTGATAAAAGAAGCGGGCGTGCCGATAGCCGCACCGTCGGCGAACAAATCGGGCAGTCCGTCTCCCACCACTGCCAAACACGTTCTTGACGATCTTGACGGTAGGATAGACGCAGTTATCGACGGCGGGGAAGCGGTATTCGGGCTTGAATCCACTGTCATACGTCTTAACGGAGACACTATATATCTTCTTCGTCCGGGTGCGGTTACTGCAGAGCAGTTATCTGAGTTTACAAACGATCTCATTATCGCGGCTGAAGAAGTGAAAGCAGATGAAAAACCGCTTTCACCCGGAATGAAATACAAGCACTACGCTCCGAAAAAGCCCCTTGTTTTACTTGACGGAGATTACGCAAATATCATTAACTTTATTAAAGAAAAGCAGACTACCGAAAATTGCGCCGTTATCTGCTACGAGGAAGACACATCAGAGCTTATAAATAAAAATCTGATTATTCTCGGCAAACGCAAAGATCTCAAGACACAGGCGCACAGGCTTTTTGACTGCCTGCGAAAATCGGACGAAACCGACGCAGACATAATATATGCACACCTTCCTCAAAAAGCAGGAATAGGACTTGCCCTCTATAACAGACTTATCAGAGCGGCAGGACATAAAATAATTAATCTTTAAGCAAAGGTGATAAAATGGCGAGAAAGAAAAAAGTGGATATTCCCGTTGCACCGGTAGAAATTGCGGAGATTACCCAACAGCCTATTACCGACACTATAGAGAAAAACTATATGCCGTACGTAATGAGCGTAATTATCTCCCGCGCTATACCTGAAATCGACGGATTTAAGCCATCGCACCGCAAACTCCTTTACACCATGTACAAAATGGGACTTATGACTGGTCCCACGATCAAAAGCGCGAATATTGTCGGTCAGACAATGCGTCTCAATCCTCACGGTGATGCTTCCATCTATGAAACTATGGTCAGACTCACGAGAGGATACGACGCTTTGCTCCATCCGTTCGTAGAATCAAAGGGAAGCTTTGGTAAACAGTACAGCCGAGACATGGTTTGCTCCGCACCGCGTTATACCGAAGCAAAGCTTGCCCCGATATGTAACGAACTATTCTCCGGCATCGATAAAGATGCGGTAGAAATGGTGGATAACTACGACAGTACAACCAAAGAACCGTCATTACTTCCGACTACTTTTCCCAATGTACTCGTTTCTCCGAACACGGGTATTGCAGTCGGTATGGCGTCGTCGATATGTTCTTTTAACCTTGCGGAAATATGCGACGCAACGATAGCGCTCCTTAAAAATCCGAATACAAATATCGAAAAAATACTCGATATAGTAAAAGCTCCTGACTTTACAGGCGGAGCATATATCATCTACGACAGGGAACAGCTCAAAGAGATATATCTCACCGGCAGAGGCAGTTTTAAGTTAAGATCAAGATACGTTTACCGCAAGGAAGACAACTGTATCGAGGTAATCCAGATTCCTTATTCGACCTCTATTGAAGTCATAATGAAAAAGCTTACCGATCTTGTAAAAGAAGGTAAACTCAAGGAAATAAGCGATTTCAGAGACGAAATTGACTTCGACGGATTTAAGCTTACGCTCGATCTCAGAAGAGGAGTAAATCCCGATAAACTCATGGCGAAGCTGTTTAAGATGACCGCGCTTGAGGATGATTTCGGATGCAATTTCAATATTCTTATTGACGGTGCGCCGAGAACCATGGGTATAATCGAGATTCTCAAAGAGTGGATACGGTTCAGAATGGACTGCTACCGTAGAGAGCTTATTTTTGATCTCAACAAGAAAAAAGACAAGCTGCATCTCTTACTCGGTCTCGGAAAGATACTGCTTGATATTGACAAAGCTATAAAAATAGTCAGAGAAACCGAAAACGAGAAAGACGTTGTTCCCAATCTTGCGGTAGGTTTCGGAATAGACACTATACAGGCAGAGTATATCGCCGAGATAAAGCTCCGCAATCTCAACAGAGAATACATTCTTAACAGAATAAAGGAAATTGAGTCTCTGCAAAAAGACATCGCGGCTCTCGAGGAGATAATCGGAGACGACATCAAGCTGAAGGCCGAGATCGCAAAGCAGCTTGTAGAT
>CAZGHD010000018.1:0-24949 GCA_964525525.1 uncultured Lachnospiraceae bacterium
TCATGCCTGTTCCAAGAAATTCGCATATTACTGTTTTACGACCACCGAGCATTACTGCTGCTTTTTTTCGCTTGCGCCGGAGCTGATTGACTACATTCCGAGCGCGCTTGACAGCCCCGATTACGACAGCTTTGCAGACGGCTTCAAACGCAGAATAGCCGAGAAGATAGATAAAAAGCTCAATCTTTATTCAAATACGTATAAGGCGTTTTACGAGTTTTACAATGGTAATCACGACTACTATTTTGACGGCAGAAAGAACAAAACTGTGGTGCGGCATATTGAATTTTCCGCGCTTATGATGCCACTGCCTCTGCTTTCTGCTTTGTATCACGGGTGTATAGAATCGGCAGTGGACGTTTCTATCGGCGGGTGCGAGATCAAAAACAAAGGCGCGTTTATCGGTACCCCGACAGAAACGGTCAACTCACTTGCGGCTATAAAAAAACTCGTTTTTGATGAGCGAATATACACCTTGCGTGAGGTGTGGGACGCCTGCCAAAATAATTTTGAAGGGCAGAACGGAGAGATTGTTCGAGCACGTCTGTATAATGCCCCGAAGTGGGGAAATGACGATGACTACGTTGATTCTATCGCAAAGGACGTTCTTGAGTTTGCCTGCGGAGAGATAACTAAACACAAAAATTATGACGGAAGCCGTTGGCTTGCCGGAATACACCAATCTCATCCCGTGCTTTCGGGTGAATCGTTACCCGCTACTCCTGACGGGCGGAGAAAAGGCGCGCCGGTTGCGGTAACCCTGTCTCCCGCAAACGGGACTGTCAGAAACGGTCCGCTTGCGGCGCTCAAATCAGCCGCCAAGATAGATTACCGCGCGTATCAGTGGAATTTCTGCGTAATGCTTTCCTATCACAAGGGAACTACCTTCAAAGGAAACGAGGGTGCGGAGATACTGCGCGATCTTATCACGGCTTATTTTGAAATGGGCGGTACACAGCACCAGCCGAATATTTCTGACGTTGAACAGCTTAAAGCCGCACAAAAAAATCCCGAGTTGTATCGGGATCTGATAGTCCGTTTGTGGGGCGTATCGGTGAATTTCGTTGATATTCCGAAGCACCTTCAGGACGAGGTTATAGAAAGATACATATAAAAAACATCCGCGCATTGGCGTGATACTCTGATAAGAGTATCACGCCAATGCGCGGATGTCGGTTTTACTTATGATACAGTTTTTTCGTTGCGTATGTCGGCTCGCAGGTAAGATTTATGCCGAGCTTACGGAAAACTGTTTTATCTACACTTGAAACTATAACGCTGACGTGCGCCTCACATCCGCGGAGCTTGGGGAGCTGATCCATAGCGAGCTTGGCCATAGGATCGGTGGTTGCGGAGATAGCGAGCGCGATAAGAGTTTCGTCTGCGTGGAGACGGGGGTTTCTGTTTCCGAGGTTTTCGGTTTTCAGCTTCTGAATAGGCTCTATAACCTCAACAGGAAGGAGAAGATACTCATCGTCTATTCCACCGAGATGCTTTAATGCATTGAGAATGACCGCCGCCGATGCACCGAGCAGATTTGACGTTCTGCCGGTAACTACGGTACCGTCGGGAAGCTCTATCGCGGCGGAGGGTGTGCCGGATTCTTCGGCTTTGTCAAGCGCGGGCTTTACTACCTTTCTGAAAGAAGGATCAATGCCCACCTGATTCATAAGAAGCTCTGCTTTGAATATCTCTTCAGATGAGGTATTTCCGCTACGCTTTGAGCACATAGCGTCGTAATAACGACGGACGATCTCCATTTTTGACGCGTTGCAAACCGCCTCGTCGTCCTCAATGCAGTATCCCGCCATGTTTACGCCCATATCGGTGGGGGATTTATACGGACAGGCGCCGTAGATCTTTTCAAAGATCGCCTTGAGGACGGGGAAAATCTCGATATCGCGGTTATAGTTGACCGTGGTGATGCCCGTAGCCTCCAGGTGGAAGGGGTCGATCATATTGACGTCGTTGAGGTCGAGGGTTGCCGCCTCGTAAGCCATGTTGACGGGATGCTTGAGCGGAAGATTCCAAACGGGGAAGGTCTCAAACTTCGCGTATCCCGCTTTGATACCTTTTTTGTGATCGTGGTAAAGCTGGGACAGGCAGGTCGCCATCTTTCCGCTGCCCGGACCGGGAGCAGTTATGACCACAAGAGGTTTGGTCGTTTCAATATATTCGTTTTTACCGTAGCCCTCGTCGCTGACTATCTTTTTGACGTTTGAGGGGTAACCGTCTATCGGATAGTGGCGGTATGCGCGTATACCGAGATTTTCGAGACGCTTGATAAAAGCGTCTGCCGCGGGCTGTTTTGTGTATTGTGTTATTGCGACGCCTGCGACACTTATACCGACTTCGTTAAACGCGTCTATAAGTCTGAGCGCGTCTACGTCGTAGGTTATACCGAGGTCACGTCTGATCTTGTTCTGCTCGATCGAAGGTGCCGATACGACTACTATCGTCTCTGCCTGATCCTTCATATGGAGCAGCATTTTTATTTTACTGTCGGGGCAAAAACCGGGAAGAACTCTTGACGCGTGATAGTCGTCAAACAGTTTACCTCCGAATTCAAGATATAATTTTCCTCCGAATCCGGATATGCGTTCCACGATCCTTTCGGACTGAAGCTTTATATACTTGTCGTTGTTAAAACCGATGCTGTTCATGAAAATCCCCCCTCATTTATTAGTCCTTATTTTACACAATCAAATATAAGTATACTCTTTTTTGAAGTAAAAGTCAAGGCAAAACGGCGGTAAAACTTTCCGCCCCGCCATAACTGTTGTTTTCAACAAAAACAAAGCACCCGTTTTGGGTGCTTTGTAAAAATTATTCGTAATCGTAACCGATCTTGAGCGCAAGAGTGTTTTTCTCGATAAGAGCCGCTTTGGTCGGCGGGATACCCTTGATCATAAAGTCAAGGAAGCTGTCGTAATCGAACATACCGGTTTTCTTGAGAAGATGACCGAGAACGATAACGTTTGCAAGACCGTCCAGCTTGTTTTCAGCGGCAAGTCCGGTTGCAGGAATGTAAGAAACGTTGATGTCGGTACGCTCTGATTTAACGTCGACGAGAGTGCTGTCAACTATCAGAAGACCGCCTGCAGTAAGCGCAGGCTCGAATTTATCAAAACTCGGACGGTTGAAAACAAGAAGAATATCGGGATGAGGAACGAGGGGAGAGCCGATCTCTTCGTCAGAGATGATTACCGAGCAGTTACAAGCACCGCCGCGCATCTCGGGACCGTAGGACGGGAGCCAGGATACGTGGAGATCCTCGTGCATAGCGGATTTAGCAAGCTGTTTACTTGCGAACAGGATACCCTGACCGCCGAAACCGGAAATTATAATATTATGTGTCATTATTTTGCTTCCTCCCCGGTAACGTCTTTGTATACTCCAAGAGGATAGAAGGGAATCATTTCTTCTCTGAGCCACTTGAGGGATTCCTCGGGAGATTTGCCCCAGTTTGAAGGACAGGTGGAAAGAACCTCAATTATGGAAAGTCCTTTCTTGTCGATCTGATTCTGGAATGCTTTCTGAATAGATTTCTTTGCGTGAAGAATGTTCTTCGGGCAGTCTACCGAAACACGCTCAGCGTATGCAACACCGTCAAGAGTGGAGAGCATCTCGCATACGTGTACGGGAGAACCCTGGATCTTTCTGTCACGACCGTAGGGAGAAGTTGTGGTTATCTGACCGGGCATAGAAGTGGGAGCCATCTGACCGCCTGTCATACCGTAGATACAGTTGTTTATAAAGATTATGGTGATGTTTTCACCGCGAGCGCAAGCGTGAACGGTCTCTGCGGTACCGATAGCGGCAAGGTCGCCGTCGCCCTGATAGGTGAATACCACAGAATCGGGATGGGTGCGCTTAACGCCGGTAGCAACCGCGGGAGCACGGCCGTGTGCTGCCTGGATCATATCACATTCAAAATAGTCGTAAGCAAAAACCGAACAACCTACCGGAGCGATACCAACGGTCTTATCAACGACGCCGAGATTGTCGATAGCTTCTGCGACGAGACGGTGTACTATACCGTGTGTACAACCGGGGCAGTAATGAAGCGGTACGTCGCTGAGCGCTTTGGGTCTGTCGAATACTACCATTATTTCAGTCCTCCTGCAATTTTCTTGATTTCTTCGAGTACGTCGTCGGGAGCGGGGAGCATACCGCCGGTTCTTCCGAAGAAGGAAACAGGGCGGCGGCAGTCGATAGCAACCTTAACGTCGTCTACCATCTGTCCCATGTTAAGCTCAACTACAAGGAAGTGCTTTGCGTTGTCAGCGAGCTTAGCCAGAGCCTTTGAAGGATAGGGCCAAAGAGTGATGGGACGGAGAAGTCCGACCTTGATACCTGCAGCGCGAGCCGCGGTAACTGCGGACTTACAGATACGGGAAGTGATACCGTACGCAACGATAACTATATCTGCGTCGTCTGTCATATATTCCTCGTACTTAACTTCTTTTTCTTTGATCTCGTCGTAACGCTTGAAACGCTCGATAATAGAGTTTTCAAGAGCCTGAGGATCCATATAAAGAGAGTTTACGATGTTTTTCTTTCTCTTTCCGCCGTGACCATTGGTTGCCCAAGTCTTTTCGGGGAGTTCACGGGAGGACTTTGCGTCAAAGTCGACCGGCTCCATCATTTGACCGAGCGCACCGTCAGCAAGGATCATAGCTGGCATACGGTAGATGTCTGCAAGATCGAACGCCTCACTTGCGAGGGTAGCCATTTCCTGAACGGAGGAGGGAGCGAGAACGATGACGTGCATATCACCGTGAGCGTTAGCCTTGGTCGCCTGATAGTAGTCAGCCTGAGAGGGCTGGATACCGCCGAGACCGGGGCCGCCGCGCTGTACGTTTACTATAACGCAGGGAAGATCGCATCCTGCTATGTAGCTGATGCCTTCGCTCTTGAGGCTTATTCCGGGGGAGGATGAGGAGGTCATAACGCGGGTGCCTGCGGCTGCCGCGCCCATTACCATATTGATAGCTGCGACCTCTGATTCAGCCTGAAGGCAAAGTCCGCCTTCCTTGGGGAGACGCTTTGCAAGATATTCGGCAACTTCGGTCTGAGGGGTGATAGGGTATCCGAAGAAGTGGACACAACCGCTCTTTATAGCGGCTTCAGCCAGTGCCTCGTTGCCTTTCATTAAAACTTTGTTTGACATTGACGTATCAACTCCTTATTCTTTTTCAACTTTTATAACGGTGTCCGGGCACATGGTAGCGCACATAGCGCATGCAATGCACTTTGACATATCGGTTACTTGTGCGGGGTGATAACCTTTTTTGTTGAGAGTAGTGCTCGAAAGAGATATGATCTTTTTAGGGCACACCGTAACACAAAGACCGCAGCCTTTACAGCGGTCAACGTTAAACGTTACCTTGTTCATGCGATTTATCCTCCAGAATTTTAAAATAACTGTTTTGTAGCGTTCTCCATTTCGAAGAACTCTCCCTTGCCCGAAAGATCAAGTTTCGGGGAGGGAATATATGACGTGAACAGCAGCGGAACGCCTGCAAGAGACGCCGTTTCTTCGGCATAACCGATGCTTTCCGTAATATACTTTTCATCCGTTTCGGCACCGACCGACGAGTTGTTTATCAGTCCTGTTACCGAAAGTCTTGAATACTGCTCGATCTCTCTCATGTCTTCTAACGTATCCTCGGGAGTTGAGGTGAGCGGGCGGTATTTGTTTATAACGCATAGCATATCGTATCCGCAAGCATTTATCTGCTTGTTATACATACCGAGAGCCACTGCGCCGTCGCTTCCGCCGACGTCAAATATGTAATATCCGTCGCGGCTCGGATCATCCCGCAGGGTATCGAAAACCGAATTTATCTGCGCGGGAAGAGAGGGAAGATCGACGTTTGAGTTGGCAAACTCGGGGATAATAGAGTCTATTCCTTTTGAGGCAAGACTGTTTTTCGCGTCTGCCGCGCGGAAATACGGATTTACTATATCGAGATCTATCAAAGTGACGTTTTTCGCGCGTTTTTTGAGCTCGACTGCGAGATTTACGGCGACGTTGGTTTTTCCGCTGCCGTAATGCCCGACGATAATGACGATCTTGTGTTTGATCTTATCTGAAAACATCACCGTTTCTCCTTTTGCCGAAATGATTTTATGATTTTATCTGCCGATTATCTCGTAGATTTTATTCCAGCGTTCCCTGAAATCATCTGTGGAAAGATCAGGCATAAAATCTGCACGAAGATAGCTTTTTATTGCGGGAATGCGCCAATCGTCGGTGGTGAGATAAGCGGTCTGCATTCCTTCTTCTTTCAGGGTAGCCAGCGCTACGTTGTTAAGCAGGGTACCGTATCCCTTGCCGCGGGCTGATTCACAGCACGCAACCATATGGATGTAACCCTCTTTTTTCTCATAGTCGCAAATGACGGTGAGAGAAGCTACGGCCTTTTCATTCTCAAGTACGAAAAAGCACTTGTCTTCCTCGTAGTTTGGGTATGAATCAAACATACAGTCGCGATAATAAGCCTCGTCCTCTTTTCCGTCAGACAAGCCGTACTGCATAATGTCAAGCCAACTGTCAAGAGCGTTGTCCAGTTCGGTAAATCTGGCGATGCGGCAGTTATCGGGGAGCTTGATCTCAGGCACTTTGCCCCCGTCGTTTGTCCATCTCATTATCAACTGTTCCATAGCTGCCTCCGTTGACGATTTATAATTTAATATTATAGCATAAAAATACAGAAAATTAAATAGCATTTTAGCAAATTATTTTAAAATATGTCAGAAAAGTATTGTACATGATGAATATTTTAGCTTAATATGAAGATGTTTACAAAAAAATATAATAATATTTAATAAAAATTATTATAAAACATTTGAAATCACGGAATAAATGTGGTAAAATATATAATAGATATTTGTATTCTCTTTGACTGCCGCTTTGCTTGGAGGTTAGGTATGACTGCTTTTTTTGAACAGGTAGCGTCATTTTTTTCATCGACGTGGGCTCTTATTGCCTCGATGAGTTTTATAGACGTTGTTGATATAATTTTACTGTCGGTTATTCTGTATTACGCTTATAAATTCATTCACGACCGCCGTGCGGGTAAGCTGGCGGGCGGTATCGTGGTTTTCATCATAGTCCTCGTTTTGTCCGAGGTGCTTGAGATGCACGCTATCAAGTTCCTGCTACAGAACGTGGTGCAGGTCGGTATTATCGCGCTTATCATTCTTTTTCAGCCCGAACTCCGTTCCGCGCTTGAAGAGGTTGGACGCGAGCCGCTTAAAAGTCTTAAAGTCATAGGTGAACAGCGCGACGTAGCGCAGATAAACGCTAACATACAGGAGATATGCTCCGCTGTTTTTGATATGTCGGAGGATAAGACCGGCGCGCTCATCGTTATTGAGCGCAACACCAAGCTCGGCGACGTTATAAAATCCGGCACTACCATAAACGCGCAGATAAGCTCGTTCCTTATCAAAAATATATTCTTCAACAAAGCTCCGCTTCACGACGGTGCCTTGATAATCCGCGACGGACGTATGTACGCGGCGGGATGTTTTTTACCGCTTTCCACCAATGACAGCATTATTCAGGATCTCGGTACACGCCACCGCGCCGCGATCGGTATGAGCGAAAACAGTGACGCGGTCGTAGTTTGTGTGTCAGAGGAAAACGGAATTGTTTCTATCGCTCTTGACGGAAGTCTTAAACGCGGTTATACTCCGAATATGCTTCGCAGTGAGCTTGAAGAACTGTTAATAGACGAAACTTACGTACAGAAGATCCGCGGTAAAAAGATTCTTCGCAAAAAAGAATCGGCTGACGGCTCAAGTGATAAAAATAACAAGTAACAGGGAGGAAGATTGTGATGAAAACAAAAGAAGACGTAACATACCTTCGTCCCGACAGCGGCAAAGAGCCTGAACAAAAAGACAAAAAAGAAACTGTAAAAAGAATAGCCGCGAAAGTACTGTGCGTTATAGGCGCGCTTCTTATCTGGCTTTACGTTATGTCAAACGATTCGCCCGACTATGAAAAGACCTTTAATTCGGTGCCCGTATCCATTGTCGGCGCTACCGAGCTTGAAAACAGCACGGGAATGTCTGTTGTCAGCGGTCAGGGTCATCTTGTGGACGTTACCGTTACCGGCAGAAAGAGCGACGTAGTTAAGCTGACGCTTGACGATATTTCCGCATATATCAATATAGCCGAGATAAAAAATCCAGACAAATATACTCTTGATATATCGGTAGCTGTTCCGAGCGGTGTTACCGTTACTGCTGTTTCTCCTGATAATGCGTCTGTATCAGTTGATAAAACGTCGTCTGTGATGTTGAGAGTAGTGCCCAAGCTTACATCGTATACCATTTCTTCCGAATACTTTATGGGCTCGCTTATTCCTGAAGTTAGCGAGATAAGCGTATCCGGCCCCCTTACCGTACTTGAAACTCTTGACCGTGCGGAGATCGTCATAGGCGATCTCGGAAACATCAGCGGAACTGTTACGGCAAACGGTATGGTGCAGTTGGTAGATACAAATGGCGCAGTTGTAAATAATCAGTTTATTCGCGTGGCAAGGGAATCAATGAACGTTACCGTGCCGATAAATATGTATAAAGATATTCCTGTAAACGTCGAGTATAAACACGGCTTTTACAACTCAAATAACGTAGATATAAGCCTTGATCCCTCTTTCATAAAAGTCAAAGGAGAGGTCTCTCTGCTGTCTTCTCTTAACAGCTACAACATAACGGTTGATGAGAAAAAGATACTGAAAGATACGACTATAACCCAGAGTGTTTCTCTGCCTGAGGGCGTTGAAAACGTTGGGGGAGTTGAGAGTATTTCGGTAGGCATCAAGCACAAGAACACCTCTACCAAAACGCTTATTATAAACACTGTGAATATAAATAATCCGAGCGGTGTTGATTGCGAGCTTATAACAACGTCGGTTGCCGTCAATTTCCGCGGCGCGCCGGACGCACTTATGCTGCTCGGAGAGGAAAACGTGACCGTAACTGCGGATATTAGTACAGTTGTAAACGCTACCGGCGTGATTACCGTGCCCGTGAGTGTTGACGTTTCCATTCCCGAGTCTACCGCTTCGGTTTATGAGCTCGGAGAATATACCGTTGAATTAAGGATCAAATAAAGTGACGGATAACAAAAGAACAGAAAAAGCCAGATACGTAGTGACCGGAATAAAACTTCCGGTCACCGTTTCGCATAATGAGATAATAGATAAAGCCAAAGGGATATTTTCGAGAGTCAGTCCGAGCGGGTTTTACGACCTGCATATCTCAAAGCTTTCGGTAGACGCGAGAAAAAAGAAGGACGTTTGCTACGTTGCGTCGGTTATGGCAAGTTACGACGGAAAGAAGATTCCCGAATCCGTTAAGAAAAAATACGGAATAGAGGAGATCTCGACGCCCGAAGCTCCCAAAATGCCGGAGTGCAAAAAGAAAACCGACAGCCGTCCGATAGTTGTGGGATTTGGTCCTGCCGGAATGTTTGCGGCACTTTTACTCGCAGAGGCGGGATTTTCGCCTATCGTTCTTGAGCGAGGCGACGACATAGACCGCCGCGTTGAGGCTGTTGAAAGATTTTACAAAGAGCAGACGCTTGATCCCGATTCCAACGTTCAGTTCGGAGCGGGAGGAGCGGGAACATTTTCCGACGGAAAACTTATCACCCGTATCAACGACGGACTCTGCGGATACGTGCTCGAGCGCTTGGTAGAATTCGGTGCGCCGGAGGAGATACTCTATACCGCAAGACCCCATATCGGTACCGATAAACTCCGCAACGTGGTAAAAAATATCGCGGCGCGCATAGAGGAGACTGGCGGAGAAATACTTTACCGCTCGAAAATGGAAAGACTTGACGTAAAAGACGGCGCGGCAAAAAGCGTTATTCTTGCGGGCGGTCAGACTATTGACTGCGATGGCGTTATCCTTGCTCTCGGACACAGCGCAAGGGACACTTATAATTATCTTATCAACGGCGGATTTGCCATCGAGCCGAAGCCTTTTTCGGTAGGTGTCAGAATAGAACATCTGCAACAGGACATCGACCGCGCGATGTACGGTGATTTTGCGGGCAAACCCGGAGTTCCGCACGCGGAATATAATCTTTCCCACCGTGTAGGTCAGAGAGGTGTGTACACTTTTTGTATGTGCCCGGGCGGTGAAGTAATGGCGGCAACCTCCGAGGAGGGCGGTGTCGTTACCAACGGAATGAGCAGATACAGCCGCGACGGTAAAAACGCCAATGCCGCGGTAGCGGTATCTGTTACGCGCGAGGACTATGGAAATACGGCTCGCGCGGCAATAGAATTTCAGCAGAGAATAGAGCGCGCGGCATACGCGCGCACAGGCGGATATTCCGCGCCGGCACAGACGGTCGGTGAGTTCCTCGGCAGAGCAAAACCTGCTGCGGGATATATTTCCCCGACCTATATGAACGGAAACGTAAGCTGGTGCGGATTTGAAAACGTGCTTCCCGACTTTGTAATATCGTCGCTTGCCGAAGCACTTTCTGCATTTGGACGCAAGATAAACGGGTACGACAGAGACGAGGCGGTGCTGACAGGTCCCGAGACTCGTACGTCCGCGCCCGTGAGAATAATCAGAGACGAGAATTATCTTGCCCTCGGTACTAAAAACATTTATCCTTCAGGCGAGGGTGCCGGATACGCGGGCGGAATCACCAGTGCCGCTATTGACGGTATTAAGGTCGCGCTTGCGTTTGCAAAAAACATAAACGGTAAGAACTGAAATATATAATTTACGTAAAAGGATTTTAAGATGAAACAGAAAGCACTCGTGCTGTCAAGCGACGGCGACAGCGCCGTAATAGAGGTAGCGCGCGTTACTGCGTGCGAAGGATGCCATAAAATGAAAGAGGGAGAGGGCTGTGTTGCTTGCTCTCTTTTCGACCTGAAGAAAAAAATGAGCGCCGAGGCTGTAAACGAGGTTGGCGCTAAAGCGGGAGACGTTGTTGAGATAACCACTCCGTCGCGTATCGTGGCGGCTTATTCCGTACTTGTGTTTATTCTCCCGATAATAGTTGGCATAGTACTTTATTTCGTTGCGGAACTGTTTCTTTCAAACGAGGCGGTGCTCGCGCTGATTTCTGTCGGCGGGATCGCTCTCAGCTTCGTTATAATACATTTTACTCTCGATAAGATAGCCGCGGCAAACAAGGTTATCCGCATAGTGTCGGTTTGCAAAGACAACACCGAGATAAGCGGCGATGGAGAGTAAAATTTCTTTCGTATTAATTAAATGGAGATAGATATACAATATGGGAAAAATCAATGCGCCCGGACTTAAAAGAAACTGGGCGCTTAGGTGTGTTGATTTCGCGGACACGAGAGACGACGCGGAACGCTTGGCGCGAGAGCTTGAGCATTCCGACGTTTTTTCGCAGATACTTATAAACCGCGGATACGACACTAAGGAAAAAGCAGAAGACTTTTTGAGTAAACGAACCGAATCATTTTACGATCCTTTTCTGATGGCTGATATGGAAAAAGCGGTGAACAGGATCAAGCACGCGGTGGAATCGGGGGAGAACATAGTTATCTACGGCGACTACGACGTTGACGGAGTCACGTCAGTGTCTGTGTTCAAGCTATATCTTTCCTCACGCGGAGCAAACGTGTCCTATTTTATACCGAGCAGATGTTCTGACGGTTACGGACTTGCAAAATCTTCGATAGACACTCTCGCAGGCAAAGGCGCGGAGCTGATAGTTACGGTTGATACCGGCATAACCGCGTGCGAAGAGATCGCTTACGCGAACTCTCTCGGTCTTGACGTTGTTGTTACAGACCATCACGAGTGCAGATGCGAGCTTCCGGCGGCTGTCGCGGTGGTAAATCCTCACAGAAGCGATTGTCCGTATCCTTTTAAAGAGCTTGCCGGAGTCGGAGTTGTATTCAAGCTTATGTGCGCGCTTGAATGTGCTTTCTGCCCAACTGAATCGCAGATAGAGTGCATAAAGCGCATCAGCTACGAGTATGCCGATCTCGTCACTCTTGGAACTATTGCAGACGTTATGCCGGTAGTGGACGAAAACAGACTTATAGTAAGCCTCGGACTTGCTATAATGAACAAAAAACAGAGAGTAGGTATTGCGGCTCTCGTAAAGGCGGCGGGTTCGTCCGACGGAGAGGGAAAAACCGTAAAGATCAACAAAAATAAAAAGATAACATCCGGATATATCGGATATACTCTCGCCCCGAGAATAAACGCCGCGGGCAGAATATGTGACGCTACCATTGCGGCTAAACTGCTACTTGAAGAAGATTCGATCAAGGCTGAGCTTTTAGCACAGGAGCTGTGCGAGATAAACCGTATGCGCCAGAAGATAGAGAATGAGATAGCAGAGGAAGCGGGACGCAAAATGATTGCCGAATGCGACGTGAAAAACGATCGCGTTATAGTCCTGTCTGACGACGGATGGCATCAGGGAATAATCGGAATAGTCGCGTCAAGAATTTCTGAAAAATACGGTAAGCCTGCGCTCCTTATCTCTTTTGAGGGCGGAGACAATTCGGTCGGAAAGGGAAGCGGTCGCAGTGTCGGACGGATAAATCTTGTTGACGCGTTAAGCCACACCTCCGAATTCCTGCTCAAATACGGTGGTCACGCTCTTGCTGCAGGACTTTCGATAAAGCGAGAGGATCTCGGTGATTTCCGCCGTGCTATAAACGAATACGTAAAAAACACTTACGGAGACGATGCGGGAGCAGGAGCGGTAGTTGCCGAAATGGAAGTTGATGCCAAGGACATGACGCTTTCTCTCGCGCAGGAGCTTTACGCGCTTGAGCCTTACGGCGTTTCAAATCCTACTCCTCTTTTTATGATGCGTGATCTTTCTGTCTTTGACGTTGTATCCATCGGCTCGGACAGACATACCAAGCTGATGCTCAGCCGCGACGACGCAGTATTTCCCGCGCTTTGCTTCGGCACCTCTGCAAAGGAGCTTGACATCGTTCGCGGTGACAAGGTTGACGTCCTTTTCAATATTGACGTAAACGAGTATCAGAACGTAAAAACGCTTCAGTTTATAGTCAGAGATATTCGTTTATCCGGCAAAGATCTTCACGCGTTTGAATCGCAGAGCACCGTTTACGACGCTATACAAAGCGGTGAGGATATTCCGTACGGAGACGAGGTCGTGCCGGTACGTGATGAATTTGCTTCGGTATATAATTATCTGAGAAAGAATAACAGAGAAGGTTACGAGATGTCAGGCGTCAGAACGGTCAGCTTAAACAGCGGTATCGGTGTGGCGAAACTGAAATTTATCGTAGATATATTTGCGGAAATGGGAATTATAGATCTTGAGAAAAACAATGACGAGGTGTTCAGCTATAAGATGAACGACCTCGACAAAAAGATCGATCTTGATAAATCCCGAATATTACAAAAGCTGAAAGAGAAAATGGCGTAAGCTGGCTCTGAACGGAGATTTTATGGATTACGAAAAAAACTCAAATGAATTTGAAATGATTGCCGAATTTCTTGAAATTCTTGAAATGTCGGATCGTAAATACGATATTGATAAGATAAAATCCGCTTTCCTTTACGCAAAGGAGCTTCATAAGGATCAGTTCAGAAAAAGCGGCGATCCTTATATAACTCATCCCGTGGCGGTAGCGGAGATATGTCTCAGTCTCGGACTTGATACTGACAGCCTTTGCGCGGCGTTTTTGCACGACACGGTTGAGGACTGTAACGACAAGACCGATATTGATGACATCACTAAAAAGTTCGGTCCCGAGGTCGCGCTTTTGGTTGACGGTCTGACAAAAATTATACAGCTCGAGGTGGAGGACAAGGAAGAAGCACATATGGAAAATCTCCGTAAAATGCTTCTTGCTATGGCAAAGGACATCAGAGTTATATTCATCAAGCTGTGTGACAGACTTCATAATATGCGTACCCTCAATGCAAAGTCAGAAGGCAAGCAGAGAGTGACCGCGCTTGAGACTATGCACGTTTACGCACCTCTCGCGCACAGACTCGGTATGCAGAGAATAAAGCAGGAACTTGAAAATCTCGCACTTTCTTTCCTTGACCCGATAGGCTACGCCGAGGTAAAGTCTGATATTGAGAAAAAATACGGATCAAGCCAGGGCTTTATTGAGAACGCGCAGGCTTACGTTTCGGAAAAATTGACCGAAAATAATATACATTTTGCGCTTGAAGGGCGCGTTAAATCGGTATACAGTATATACCGCAAGATGTATAACCAGAATAAGAGCTTTGACGAGATATACGACTTTTATGCGCTTCGTATAATAGTTGATTCCGAGCTTGAGTGTTACAGCGCACTCGGTATAATCCACGAGATATACAACTCTATGCCGGGCAGATTCAAGGACTATATCTCAACTCCCAAGCCTAATCTTTACCGTTCGCTTCACACGACGGTAATCGGCCGTGACGGTATTCCGTTTGAGGTTCAGATAAGAACGCGCGAGATGCACCGCATCGCTGAATACGGTGTGGCGGCTCACTGGAAATACAAGAGCGGTGAACGCAGTAAAGAGGAGATCGACGAGAAGCTTTCGTGGATCGCCAAGCTCATTGAGACAGAGGACGATACCCGTGACCCCGAGGAGTTTATGCAGGCTCTCAAGGTGGATATTTTCCACGATGAGATATTCGTATTTACTCCCAAAGGCGACGTTATATCACTGCCTCTCGGTGCGACTATAATCGACTTTGCGTATTCCATTCACTCCGCTGTCGGAAACCGTATGATAGGCGCTAAAGTCAACGGTATGATAGCGCCGATAGATAGAAAACTGCAAAACGGCGAGATCGTGCAGATTCTCACCTCTGCTTCGTCAAAAGGACCGAGCCGCGACTGGCTCAAGATAGTCCGCACCAGTGAAGCGAGAAACAAGATCAGACAGTGGTTCAAGAAAGAGCAGAGAAGCGAAAATATCGTCGTAGGTAAGTCGGAGATAGATCGTGAATTCAAAAAATACAATAGAGAGTATTCTGAAGCTCAGCGTAACGAGATTGCCGCGGCGGTCGCTCACCGTATCGGTATAAGAGAGGTAGACGACCTTTACAGCGCGATAGGCTACGGCGGTGTTTCTGTTGCCAAGATCTCGGTGCGTTTGCGCGAGGAATTTGATAAGGTAGTAATCCCTGTCGAGGAAAAAGAAGAAATAACCGAAAGAGAACTCGTTCCGATAGTGCGTAAGAACAAGCGCAGTAAAACGGGCGGTATTATCGTTGACGGCGAGAGCGGCTGCCAGGTCAAGTTCGCTAAATGCTGTAATCCCCTGCCGGGAGACAAGGTTATCGGATTTATTACCAAGGGATTTGGAATTTCGATACACAACGTGGACTGCCCCAACGTTATTTCAGCTCAGCTTAAACCCGAAAATGCAGACCGATGGGTTGAGGCACACTGGGAGACCGATGCTGACAGAGCGTCAAACGCAGAGGATATGTACGAGGTAATTCTGCAGATCCACGCAGAGGACAGAGCACTTCTTATTGCAGACATCTCTACCGCTTTGGCGGATATGAAGGTTCCGCTGCTTGAAATAAATACTCCAAAACGTACCGCAGATATTATTATTATGAATCTTACCGTTGCGTGTAAGAATATAGAGCACTGTCGCAGTATAGTTGCTCGACTTAAATCTATACGCGGAGTGGACAGCATCAGCCGTGCCCACGCGTAATATTACATTCTGAGGGCAGATGAAAGGATTTTTCTGAAAATGAGAGCAGTTATACAGCGCGTAAAAAACGCAAGCGTTAAAATAGACGGAGAGATACACGGAAAGATAGACACCGGATTTCTCGTGCTTTTGGGTGTGGCTCATGAGGATGACGAGAAAGACGCGGAGCTTCTTGCCGCTAAAATAGCAAAGCTCCGTATCTTTGAGGATGAAAATGAAAAGATGAACCTCGCTCTCGGCGACGTAGGCGGCGGACTTCTCGTTATCTCAAATTTTACGCTTTATGCTGACTATCATCACGGAAACAGACCTAACTTTCTTCTGTCCGCGCCGCCCGAGCATGCAAACAAGCTGTACGAGTATTTTGTTCAGAAGGCAAAAGAGCTTATCCCCGTGGTTGAAACGGGTATTTTCGGAGCGGATATGAAGGTAGAGCTTCTCAACGACGGCCCGGTTACTATAGTGATGGACAGCGAAGTTCTCAGAAAGAAATAATCAGAGGGATAGAAAATGATACTCAACGTTAGCGGAAACATAAATAAATATTACGTACAGACTCTCTGTATGCTTTTCTTTCCCGGTGCGAAATTTTCTGAAAACGAGACGGAGGGACCTGAAACTCCCTGTGTATCTCTCGATCTTACCGAAAAGGAAAACGGTATATTTACAAAAGTATCTATAAAAATAGGCGACAAAAGAGCAGAGGCTGAAAACTTTACCGAGTTCAAGGAGGGCTTTACCACCCAGAGGATCGCGAAAATATCCTCGGGTAAGGCTATGTTTGACGCAGGACAGAAGTTATTTAAGGTAACTCCGTCTTGGGGAATACTCACCGGCGTGCGCCCTGCAAAGGTGGCAAGCGAATATCTTTTGTCGGGACTCGGAGTTCAAAAGACCCGCCGAATACTCAGAAGCGAGTATTTTCTTAATCCCAAAAAAGCGTCGCTGGTTACCGACGTTGCTTCAAACGAGATCAAGATAATAAAAAAACTGCCGCGAAAAATGTGCAGTGTTTACATATCAATCCCGTTTTGCCCATCAAGATGCGCGTATTGCTCTTTCGTTTCGTATACTTCACCGAGACTTCTATCCCTTATTCCGGATTATCTCGTCGCGCTTAAAGACGAAATAATCGATATGTTTGCAAAAATCGCCGAGGTCGGACTCGGTGTCGCTACCATTTATATCGGCGGAGGCACGCCTACTATACTTTCCCCCGATGAGCTTGAATTCCTTTTCTCTGCTATCGAGGAGTGCGTTGACGTGTCCTCGCTTATGGAATATACGCTTGAGGGCGGCCGTCCCGACACTATAACTGCGGAAAAACTTGAGGTCGCGAAGCGTCACGGAGTTACGAGACTCAGCGTAAATCCGCAGACCTTGAACGACGAGGTGCTTAAAAACATTGGCCGTCATCATACTGTTGACGATTTTATGCGTGCGTACGACATCGCGGTAAATTCCGGAATTAAACACATAAATACCGACCTTATTGCAGGTCTTCCGGGAGAAAATTTCGAGAGCTTTTCGCATTCTATTGACAAGATAATAGAAATGCGCCCGGATAATATAACATTCCATACATTCTGCGTGAAAAAAGCGGCAGACATACTTAAAAATGAAACCAGCGTCTTTTCTCTCACTGGCGGAGACACGGGTGACAGCGTTGATTACTCTCAGGTCAAAGCAAAAAACGCGAAATACAAGCCGTATTATATGTACCGTAACAAGAATACCGTGGGAAATTACGAAAACGTAGGCTTTGCGCTTGACGGCGCGGAGGGACTTTACAACATCTTTATGATGGAGGAAATACACCCGGTATTTGCCGCGGGCGCAGGCGCGGTTACAAAACTTACGAGAAACGACGGTCTCGTTGTGACCAATTCGAAAATAGTGCGAATATTTAACCCGAAATATCCATACGAATATTTAAGTGAGGACCGTGAAAGAGCGCTGAAAGAGAAGAACGAACAGATAGACAGCTTCTTTAACGGTATGTGTGATACGGAGGTGTAATATTGATAAAATACAAAAACCTTTCCGATGAGCAGGAGAAAAAGGCTCTCGTCGAACAGTGCGAGCACTCTTTTGAAGCTCAGCTTGACCGCGCAAGCGAGGAGATTTCCTCTGACGAGGAGATAAATTATATCACTCTTTCAGGACCGTCTTGCTCAGGCAAGACGACTACCGCAAATAAGTTAATATCCGACTTTACCGCAAGCGGAAGACAGGTTTACGTCGTATCGTTTGACGATTTTTTCAAGCCCCACGCGGAGCTTGGCACGATGCTTGGTTCGGACGGTCGTGAGCGTCCCGATTACGATAGCGTAAACGCAATAAATCTTGAATTGCTTCACGATACGCTTGAAGATATATTTGCTCATAGGGACGTTAACGTGCCGGTATATAATTTTGAAGCAGGGCGCGCAACCGAATACAGATTTCTCGATCTGTCTCCCGGAAATTTCGTTATTTTTGAGGGAATACAGGCTGTATATCCAGAGATAGTAAAGCTGTTCTCCGAGCATAAATACAAGAGTATTTATATAAGCGTGGAGGGCGGTATGGAGATCGGAGGACAGCCTTTTGACGGTAGGGAACTGCGCTTTTTGCGCCGCGTAGTACGTGATTTCAAATTCCGCGGAGCAAATCCCGATTTTACTTGTTATCTTTGGCAAGGCGTTCGGGACAACGAGATAAAAAATATGGAGCCGTACGCGCACCTGAGCGACATCAGGATAAATTCACTGATGCCGTATGAGCCGGGAATGATAAAAGCGGAGCTTGTGAAAACTCTCGCTCACGTTGATCCCGCAGGAACTTATTCCGAGCTTGCAAGAAAGATACTCAAATGTTTTGAGGGCGTTGAAGAAATATCAAAGGAATATTTGCCGGAGATTTCGGTATATCATGAATTTATAGGATGACGGATCACCGTCGGAGGAGAGGACGTTATGTATCAGAAATACACGATAGAACAGTATAAAGAAAGCGCTGAATATATAAAAAGCAAAATAGGATGCACCCCGGACATCGCAGTAATACTCGGTTCCGGACTTGATAAAATAGTTGACAAAATGGAGAATGCGGCGGTTATACCGTACAGAGATATTCCCAATTTCCCGATTTCTACCGTTTCTTACCAGAAGGGCGAGCTTATTATGGGCGAGCTTGCGGGTAAAAAAGTACTCGCCATGAACGGAAGATTTCATTATTACGAGGGATGGGAAATGTGGGAGACCGCATATCCCATCGGCGTTATGAAGCTGATCGGTATCGAAAAGCTGATAATCACAAACGCGGCGGGCGGAATATCTGAAGCAGCCGCTCCCGGCAGTTTCGTTTTGGTGACCGACCATATCAAATTTATGGGTGATTCTCCTCTGCGCGGACCCAATATTGACGAGCTCGGCGTTCGTTTCCCGGATATGCAGAGCGTTTACGACAAAGAAATGATCTCTGTTGCCGAAGAGATCGCCAAAGAAAACGGCATTAAGACCAGCCGAGGCGTTTACGCTTATATGGCGGGTCCGCAGTACGAAACTCCCGCAGAGATCCGTGCGCTTGCCGTAATGGGCGCAGACGCGGTTGGAATGTCCACAGCGGCTGAGGTTATCGAAGCGGCGCACTGCGGAATCCGCGTTTTGTGCGTATCTTGCGTATCAAACAAGGCGGCAGGAATCACCGGAGAACCGCTCTCCGAGCAGGAGGTTCTTGACACTGCCGCGTCTATCAGAGACGGATTTGAGATACTCATAACCGAGGCAATAAAGAGAGTATAATTTAAGAATATTAAAAGGATTTGGATATGAAAATACTTTTCAAAAACGCGGCGGTGATGTCTCCCGTCTGCGACAGAAACAGAGACGATTATTTCGTTGCCGTTGACGGCAGTGTTATATCATACGTTGGTCTCTCTAAACCCGAGGGCGAATTTGACCGCGTGATCGACTGTAAAAATAAGCTTCTGACGGCGGGATTTTATAACGCTCACTGTCATAGCGCGATGACTCTTTTCCGCGGCTACGGAGAGGATCTTCCTCTTGATCGCTGGCTTCACGAGAAGATATTTCCCGCCGAGGAAAGACTCACTCACGAAAGCGTGTACGCAGGCTCTGCGCTTGCTATCGCTGAAATGATCGCGTGCGGTACCGTTTCCTTTACCGATATGTACGAAAAGTGCGAGGATACTGCTAAAGCGGTCATAGAAAGCGGAATTAAGGCGAATCTCGGTCGTGCGGTACTCAGCTTTGATCCTTCCGAGAACATGGCGGGAAATATCAGAGTAAAAGAAGCGGAAGCACTTGCGCGTGAGTATAATGGCGCGGCAGACGGCAGAATAATCGTTGATATGGCGCTTCACGCTGAATATACCAACACCGAAAATTCCTGCAGATTTATGGCAGAGTACGCAAAGGAGAACGGATACATAATCCAGATCCATATGTCCGAGACAGAGAGCGAGCATAACGAATGTATCGCCCGCCACGGACTTACTCCTGCGGCGTTCTTTGAAAAATGCGGAGTGTTAGATTCTCCCGTGTCGGCGGCTCACTGCGTGTGGGTGACCGATGAGGATATGGAGATTATGGCTTCTCACGGAGTTACCGCGGTGCATAATCCCGTAAGTAACCTTAAACTCGGTAGCGGAGTTATGCCGCTTCGCCGTATGCTTGAGCGTGGCGTAAACGTAGCTCTCGGTACTGACGGCGCGTCGTCAAACAATATGCTTGATATACTCGGTGAGATGCGCCTCGCTGCTATTCTTCACAAGGGCGTTTCTCGCCGTGCCGACGAGACCAAAGCGGCGCAGATGTACGATCTTATTACAATAAACGGTGCAAAATCTCAGGGCAGAGCAGATTGCGGCGTGATTGAAGCGGGCAAAAAAGCAGATATAGTACTTATAGATATGGATGCGGTATCAACTATTCCGTGCTACGACACCGATGCGGCATTTGCATATTCGGTAAAATCTTCAAACGTGGCGATGACCATGGTTGACGGACGTGTTCTTTATGAAAACGGAGAGTACAAGACCATAGACGTTGAAAAGATCAAATACGATTTTAAGGAAATACAGAAACACTATTTTGACTGAGTTTGAGGAGGTCGAGCGTTTTTGACGGCAAGTTCGGGTTTTAATTCGGATATTAAAACTTCGGACGTAGAAAACACAGGCAGTATAAAAAAATTCTTCTCAGGCGTAATTCTGTTGAGCGCGGCAAACGTTATAGTTAAAGCGATAGGTCTCTTGTTCAAAATCCCGCTCCAGCACGTTATAGGCGACGAGGGAATGGGGTATTTTAACTCTGCGTACACGATATATACCTGGCTTTATATGCTTGCTACCGCAGGAATACCCGTGGCAATATCTATTGTGGTTTCGGAAAACCGGGCGAAAAAAAACGGAACACAGATAAAACGCGTTTTTCGAGTTTCGGTAGCATTGCTTGCGGTCATTGGTCTTTTAGCATCCGGTATAATGCTTGTGTTTGCCAAACCGTTTGCGTCTCTTATAGGTGCGGTCGGTTCGTATCACTGTATTATAGCCGTTGCGCCGACGCTTTTGTTTATCTCGGTTTCCGGCGCGATAAGAGGCTATTTTCAGGGGTATCAGAATATGGGTCCGACGGCGCTCTCTCAGGTGCTTGAAGCGCTTGGAAAGCTTCTCGTCGGACTTTTGCTTGCAAGATGGGCGTCTGACAACGGACTTCCGCTTCCGGAGATCGCCGCATACGCGGGATTTGGAATAACGGTCGGCGCGGCGGCGGGGATGTTTTCTTTGATATTTGCAAAGTGCTGTCTAAAAAAAGAACGTGTGTTTGAGACGGAAAACACAGGTAACGGCAGAGGAAAAATTCTCGGCAGACTCGCGAATATAGCGGTGCCGGTTACGGTCAGCTCATCGGTGATGAGTCTTACCAATCTTATTGACCTCGGGGTAGTCGTGAACCGACTTGAATCTATCGGATATTCGGAATCCGCGGCGATGGCGGTGTACGGTAATTATACAACGCTCGTGGTTCCTATGTTTAATCTGCCGCCGATCCTTATATATCCGATAGCGTATTCGATAGTTCCCGTTATATCCGAGACAGCGGCTCGCGCAGAGGGTGAAAAAATCCGAAAAATTCTTGTCGCGGCAATAAAACTCACCGCGGTAATCGCGCTTCCTTGCTCGATCGGACTTGCGTTTATGGCTTATCCGATACTTTCGGTGCTGTTTTCGCCGTCCTCGGCAGAGCTTGGTGCGCCTATGTTGGTGCTTCTTTCTCCCGCCGTGTTTTTTATGTGTATTTTGGCGGTGACGAACTCTGCACTTCAAGCTCTCGGCAAGGTCAGACTTCCTATAATCTCAATGCTTTTCGGCGCGGCGGTAAAAATAGCTGTAAGCTATCTTCTCACGGGGCATCCCGACGTTGGAATATACGGCACGCCGATAGGAACCTTTGCGTGCTATCTTGCCGCGGCTGCGGTCAATCTCTTTTATCTCATAAAAGAGACCGGCACAGATCTCGGCGTGAAAAAAATGTATATCAAACCGCTTATAGCGGCGCTTGTTTCATGCCTGAGCGCGGTCTTCGTATACAGCCGCGTGCCGCTTGATGATAAGTATGCGCTTGTTTTGTCGGTCTGTGCGGCGGTTATCGTGTATTTTGTCACGGTATTCGCGCTCGGAGGAGTATCGGAGAGCGAGATAGCACTGTTGCCTAAAAATCAAAAAATCATATCATTTATGAAAAAAATAAAACTGCTAAAAAAGTAGAGGATAAAAATGAACGTAAAAGCAAAAGAACTGTTGAAAAAAGAAAAATACGACTTTGACGATCTGTGCAAGGTTATGGAGATCTTGCGCGGTGAGGACGGCTGTCCGTGGGACAGAGAGCAGGATCACAAGAGTATCAGAGGTAACTTTATCGAGGAAACGTATGAGGTTATAGAGGCGATAGATACCGAAAACACCGAGCTTTTGCGCGAAGAACTCGGCGACGTTATGCTTCAGGTGGTTTTCCACGCCAGAATGGAAGAGGAAGCAGGCAGATTTGACATAAACGACGTTGCTAACGACATTTGCAAAAAGCTGATAGTCCGTCACCCTCATATTTTTGCCGACGTTGAGGCGGATACGAGCGAGCAGGTGCTCAAAAACTGGGAAAACATAAAGAACAAAGAAAAAGCGAGAAAGACCACGACTCAGTCGCTTATGTCCATTCCTCCGTCACTTCCCGCGCTTATGCGCGCAGACAAAGCGGGAGAAAAAGCGGCAAAGGTAGGCTTCGATTTTTCAAACGCCGACGAAGCTATCGCAAAGATAGACGAGGAAGTTGCTGAATTCAAAGAAGCCGTTTTGAGCGGCGACACGGCTATGATGGAAGAAGAATTCGGAGATCTTCTGTTTTCTGCCGTCAATTCCGCGAGAAAGCTCGGCATCGACAGTGAAAAAGCACTCACTTTTGCGGTCGATAAGTTTATTTCAAGATTTGCTGCTATGGAACTTGAAATTACCAAAAACGGCGGTAATGTGGCTGAAATGACCATGAAAGAGCTCGATGAAGTGTGGGAAACAGTCAAAAAGCGCAAAAATAATGGGTAAGTTTGCAATAAAAAATCAAAAACCCCTTGATATATGACAAAAAAAGTGCTATACTAAAGTTGATAAAATGATCAATCACGGAACGACTCCGCTTTTGATTATAAAACAAATAAAGAAAGATGACGAAAGGTGATTACCATGAACAAGACTCAGTTGGTCGATGCTATCGCAAAAGAGACTAATCTCAAGAAAAAGGACGCGGAAGCTGCTGCAAACGCATTTATCGCTGCTATTGAAGATTCTCTCAAGAAAGGCGACAAAGTTCAGCTCGTTGGCTTCGGTACTTTTGAAGTTAAGACCAGAGCTGCTCGTCAGGGTAGAAATCCCGCTACCGGCGCTGCTATGACCATTCCCGAATCCAAGCACATCTCCTTTGCTGCAGGTAAAACTCTCAAGGACGCTATCAATAAGTAATTATCCAAGTAGACAACGAAATAATTTTTTACGGGGTTGTTGCCTTTGGCGGCAACCCCTTAAAACTAAATAGCATACTCTAACGAGGTAAAAATGAGACTCGATAAATTTTTGAAGGTATCAAGAATAATAAAAAGACGCACCGTTGCAAACGATGCCTGTGACGGAGAGCACGTTTTTGTAAACGGCAGACGTGCAAAAGCGTCGTATGACGTGAAAAAAGACGACGTGGTGGAGATCACCTTCGGTGACAAGACTCTGCGCTTTCGTGTTGTTGAAGTTAAAGAACAGGTCAGAAAGGAAGAGGCGGACAGCCTCTATGAAATAATAAGCGAATAGCCTTATCTGACGGGTAATATTTACGCCCCGTGCGGAATATATGTATATCGAATATATATCTTCCCGAGGTGTAAAATGAACAACATTCAAACAGAAAATTCTTTGCCGCATTCGGTCAGTATAAAGGATAGAGCGAGCATCAGCGTCACCGGAGTTACCGAGGTGATTTCTTTTGATGACTCGTCGATAGTTTTGAAAACAGGGCAGGGCGGCATGGCAATAGAGGGCAGTTCTTTGAAGATAGACCGTTTGTCGGTGGAAAACGGAGAGCTTTCGGCAGACGGAAAAATAGACTCGGTATATTATTTTTCTGCCGGTAAAAAAGAAAAATCCGGGCTTCTCCGCGGGATGTTCAGATGATCGTAAATCCGTCGATGCTGATGCCTGCGATCTCCGAGCAGATTGCGGTACTTTTGCGGGCGTTATTGCTCGGGATATTTCTCGGCGTGATGTACGACGTTTTTCGGGTGACCCGCGTGTTCACGGGCGTGCGATACAGCGGTGTGCTTGAAAAGCTTTGGGCGAAAGAGCTTCCTTTTGTCGGTGGGTATTCGCTCGTGCGCGGAGAAAAAGTAACGGATAAGATAAAAAACGCAGTGGTCTGCGCGGGAGATGTTTTATTTTCCGTGGCGGCGGGAGTGGCAGTGTCTGTTTTTATATACCGATACTGCTACGGAATTGTGCGGTGGTACGTCTTTTTCGGGGCGCTGATCGGGTTTGTCGCCTACTATTTTACGGTCGGACGAGTGGTACTGACGGTAGCGGAATTTATAATGTTTTTACTGGTTACCGCGGTAAAATACGTGTTTTATTTTGTATCCCGACCGTTTATTTTGGCTTTCGTCAAAATAAAAAAGTTGCTCCAGAATCCTAAAAAATCCATAAAGAAAGCGGA
>CAZGHD010000018.1:24959-27047 GCA_964525525.1 uncultured Lachnospiraceae bacterium
AAAAATGAACTTAAAGGAACGTGTAAAATCAAACGTATTCGTACGCGTGGCTTTGGCTGTGTTCATCGCGTTTTGCGTTATCACAATAGTAAAAATACAGCTTGAGTTTAACGAGCTTGAGGAAAAGAAAGCCGCTTTGAACGAGCAGATAGAAGATTACGTTTTCAGTATAGATAAAATTCAGAACGATCTTAACACTCCGGTAGACGACGATTACATAATCCGTATAGCGAAGGAAAAGCTTAATCTGCGTCTTCCCGAGGAAATAATATTTTATAACGATCTTGCAAATTAAGAGGTTCAAAATAAAGGTAAATGAATAGAAATCAGGGTTCAAAAAGAAAATTGACCGTAAAAAGAGCTCCGGTCGGCAGGGTGAAAGCGCCGACAAGCGAACAGATAACAAAGGACACGTTTGAGACTTATGACGTTTTCAGCGAAAACGAATATTATGCAAACAGATCGCCGCACGAGAAGAAAAAAAGCGGTCTTTCTCCCGCGCTGTTCTTTTCTGTGGGAGGTGTTCTTCTTGCGGTCATTATTATTATTTCGGTCGTGTTTTATATGGATCACAAGGAAAAGACGGACGCACTTACTGCCGCAAACGAGATGATCTATCAGCTTGAGTCGTACAAGGCACAGGCGATAGAGGATCTTGCCGAGCTTGAAGCTAAAAAAGCTCAGCTTGAAGCTGAAGTGGCAGAACTCAACATGAACACTGACGACAGAATAAAGCTCCTGAATCAGCAGATAGATGAAAAGAACGCGGCTATCTCCGCTCTTGACGAGACGATAAACCGCTATAAGGACATTTATGCGGTGGACGTCCGTGACCAGATGGAGATGGTAAACGAGCTTACCGAGCTTATAGAGGACGGCGCTCCGCTCCATAATCTCAAAGAGGGAATGGAAACGAGCGAGGTTAAAGTCGGAGACATTGACGAAGAAGGTAACGAGATTACCGAAAAATATTTTTACGAATATCCGAAAATTTCCGTCTATTACGAGGATCTTTCCACAGGGTTCAGATATACCTATAACGCAAGCGACGTAATGTACAGTGCGAGCGTAGTCAAGGCGATGTATATCGTGTCCTTGCTTGAGGACGTGTCTGCGGCGTATACCGCGGCAGAAGAAGCGCGGGAAAATCCCGAGGATCCGCTTGTTTTCGAAGAC
Organism: uncultured Lachnospiraceae bacterium; assembly: GCA_964525525.1. Lineage (GTDB taxonomy): Bacteria > Bacillota > Clostridia > Oscillospirales > CAG-272 > RGIG2161. The sequence continues at coordinate 26,136 of CAZGHD010000018.1, forward strand.
GAGAAGTACGATATAGAAAACAATAAATGGGTGCTTACAAATTCCGCGAAAAAGACCGGATCCGGTAAGATCAAGGACATGGACGAGGGTACGGAGTTTACCTATCTCGAGCTTGTAAAGTACGCGATTACCGAGAGCGATAACACCGCGTTTTACGAGCTTCGCCGCTTGTTTGAATACGACTCGTTTTATGCGCTGGCAAGCAGACTCGGCGTTAGAAGTATGGCTAAGTCGTTTAACAATCTTTCAGCCGAGGATGCGGGTAAGTTCCTGCGTCACATATACGAGTTTGTCGAAAGCGGAGATCGTTTTGGCGAGATACTCAAAGAGTATATGATGAGCACGAAATTCAATATTCTTATCCCGTCGGCGGTGTATCCCACAAAGGTCGCACATAAATACGGCTGGGACGAAGAAGCTTATCACGACGCGGGAATCGTTTACGATGAAAAGCCGTACATCCTGGTTATAATGACCGATATGGACGAAGCGGGCGACGACACGAATGACTACATAAAAACGATAGTCAAAAAAATACACAAGCTTCATAAGAATTTCTATGGTTGAACGTAAAAAATCTCACTGCCCAAAAGCGTAATGTCGTTAGCGAAGAATTATGCAAACCGAGTGGGATAACCGAAAAGACAGCATAGTCTATGATGGCTATGCTGTCTTTTACATTATTGTGACGAATATGTCACTATCGTTGTTTTATTTGCTGATTTATGCTATAATGTTATACTGGTATAGAAGGAAGTGAGAATATGACGAAGATACTTTTGGTTGAGGACGATAAAACTATCGTTGCAAACCTGACTGAATTCCTGAATAACGAAGGATATATCGTAAAGAGCGTGCCCGGTCAGACAGCGGCTATGAGCCTGCTTGCAGAAAACAAGGCCGACCTTGTTC
>CAZGHD010000019.1:0-25256 GCA_964525525.1 uncultured Lachnospiraceae bacterium
CGCGCGTAGCGGGACGAAAAATTATTCGCTCAAGAGTTGTTCTACATCCTTTCGCCGTTCAACCATATATTCGTAGACCGTTGATTTGAACCACTTTTTTTCCACAAAATCATCTATAAAGGCATCAATAACTTTTTTTGCGATTTTGAACTGAGAAATTGCTTTCTCTGTTTCTCCTTGCTCCTTTAAATAATTACCGGCTATAAGTAGCATATAAATTAATGATTCTGCGGACAAATTTTTCTGTTTTTGTGCCGACATATACATTTCTTCTCCATCAAGCAGTTTCGCGGCCACTTCAAGCTTTGTAAAATATATTTCTGGAATTTTCTCTATTGAATCTCTTACAGCTTGATATTCTCCTTTGGTTTTGTACGCCATTGCCATAATTCGATAGGCATCAAAACGCAAATCATCATTTTTTGTACTCTCTACGAGCGCTTTCCCTATATTAATCACCTCGTCATTTTGCTCCATATCCAAAAGAACTCCCATTAAACAAGTGAGCAATATGTCGTTTCCGGGATATTTCTTCAATCCTTCGCGAAGTATTTGTTCGCATTTTTTTAGGTCTGTATCCCAATATTTTGTGTGCTCGGTAACAATAGCGTTTACATTTTTCTCAATCTCGTAAAGATTAAAATCAAAAAGCTCGTCTGTCGAAACACCGAAAAAGGATGCAATAGCAGGAATCATTGTTACCTCCGGCATTGTGTTTCCGTTTTCCCATTTTGAAACGGCTTGAAAGGATACGCCAAGATAGTTGGCAAAAACTTCTTGAGATATGTTTTTCTGTTTTCTTAATGATTTTATTTTTTTCTCCAAGTTTAATCATTGTTGGTCCTCCAAATTGTTTTGGATCAGCGCTTATCCTAATATTATTATAGCACACTTCAATATAAAAACAATAACTTGTTTGGGGAGAAATATTCTAACCTTGGTTGAGTTTTAAATAAAAATGGCGTATCTGCTCTACGGCAGGTACGCCAAGTTGCGCTTTTTGATATCAGGAATACATACTGTTTGCCTGCATATAATCGTAGATCATTTTTCCGTGTTCCTGTTCCTCTTTCTGGATATGGTTAAGAGCATTACGGAGATTTTCGTCCGAGAACTCGAAAACACTGATATTATAAGCAGAGGAAACGTGCTTTTCGGTTCCGAGCGCATCAGAGCAAAGATAACAGTCGTCCTGCTTATTCTGGTCGTTGCCCGCACCGTATGCGGCAGTAAATGTCATCTGAGTCTGAGAGCCGGAGCCACCGCCCATCTGAGGAGTACCGCCGTTTTCGATCTCGGTTACGGTGTTAAGATGCTGCTGTTCCGCCTGTGCAAGCTGGGTAAAAAGGTTTTTAAGCTGCGGATCCTTGGCGCAGGATGAATACTTTGTAAACTTCTCAACGCAAAGTTTTTCCTGACCTTTAAGATCTTTGATAAGATCAGTTTCTTTCTGTGTAAGCTGCATAAAAAGATCACCTCGTAATATTTAATCTGTGCAGTAAATATTATGAGATGATCTTTTGTTTTTTATCCGTTAATCACACCCGATTTTTGGAGATATTCAGCAAATATTTCCGCCGCATCGCCCACAAGCTCGCGGCACGGGCGTTTTTTGTAGTATTCGGAGGTGCGTTTTTCGGGAGTCGGTGCGGACTTTCCCTCAAGACCTAAAAGCTCGCGGCAAACGATACTGCCGTTTTTTTCTTCAAAATTACGCGCAAGCTCCTGAACGTCAGCATACTGCTGTTTTTTTGACTCCGCGTCGTCGGGAGAATACTTACCGTAACGGCATCCAAGTGCCATAAACATACCTGACACCGCCCCGCACACCTCGCGAAGTCTTCCCATGCCACCACCGAAAGGAGACGATATTGCCGCCGCAGTATCGGCATCTATTCCAAGCTCGTCTGCAAATGCAAGCAACACCGACTGTGCACAGTTATACCCCTCGCTAAAAAAGTTTTCGGCTGTTTCTCTGTAATTTTTCATATTCACACTTCCCCATCCGCCGCTCTACGGCGACGTAAAAAGTTAATTAAATTCAGCTGTTTTTAATTAATAAGCCGCCTAAAGGCGGCTTATTGATACTGGCCCGCCCTGAGGGATTTGAACCCACGACCAACGGAATCGGAATCCGGTACTCTATCCGGGCTGAGCTAAGGGCGGATATTTATTACCATATTATTATACCACAAATTTACATAAAATCAAGGTATAATATTGATTTTGAATTTTATATTGCCATATTTTAATTTTTATGCTATCATATAGTAAAATAAGCCAATGGAGAATATTTTAATGAAAAAAACGTCTAACAAAATCGAATACGCCGATCTGTTATTCGGTGTTGACTGTGCTACGTCCGCAGGGCCAACACTTCCCGCGGGGTCTATACACCCAAGTCCCGAAACGTTGAGAAAAGACTGTGGAGGATATGCAAGAAATCAGCCGATAGTCGGTTTTGGTCAGGCATACACATCCGGCGCCGGCGGCAAGAAGTGTTACGGTAACTTTTTGCTCGCGCCGATGCTCGGGAACATTGAGCTTGAGCGCGCGAACAGAGCGTCATTTGCGGTAGAGGAATCTGCAAAATGCTATGAATACAGCGTCAGACTTGAAAACGGAATAAAAACAAAGCTGACCCCCGCAAAAAACGCCGCTATCTACTCGGTAGAATATCCTGAGGGTGAGGAAGCGTCACTTCTTATTGACGTGGCGCACAAGCTTGACATAGACGCGGCGATGAGAGGCGGCTCCGTGTCAGTTGATCCTGCAAACAAGCGCATCTCGGGCGGCGGTCTGTATTTCGGTAACTGGAGCGGCATCGACTGGGAAATGTATTTTTCCCTCGAGTTTGATACAGATTTTGAAGAGATCGGGGTTATCTCTGACGATACACGGGTAGTCTGCGGAAATGAAATTCTGACCGTTGACGCGATAGAAGAAAAGCGCCTTTGCGCCTATATAAAGTTCGGAAAAAAATCTCCCCGAAACGTCAAAGTCAAGATCGCAATCTCTTTTGTCAGTACGGAAAAGGCTGCGGAATTTCTGCACGAGCAGATTCCCGCATTTGACTACGAGGCCGTAAAAGAGCACGCAAAGCTCGAGTGGAGTAAAATATTTGACTCGGTAGCCATAAAAACGGACGATCACGCCCTGCTCCGCCGTTTTTACACAGCGATGTATCATATGCACGTTCAGCCGCGAGACAGAACGGACGATCACGGAACGTGGGACGATTTTCACACCGTTTGGGACACTTGGAAAACCACCTTCCCGCTTTACTCCCTGCTCTGGCCCGAAAAGCTCGGCACAATAGTGGATTCTTTCATAGACCGCGCCGAAAAGAATGCTCTGGACGGCAGTGACATAGTCCTTGCGGAATGTTATGACTCGGCAAAAGAATACCTTGCAGGTCAGGGCGGCAACGACACGGACAACGTTATCGCAGACACCATAATAAAAAACATAGAACTTAAAAAGCACACGCCGGAGGAAGCGTATAACGTACTCTTGCAAAGTGCTGAGAAAATGCGCTCAAAAGAATATATCGAGAAAGGACACGCCACAGCAAACGCGGTAGCGGCAGGCGGCGCACTATATTCAAAGCGCTTTAAGGCAGGCTCCGCAACTCTCGGTTTCGCGCTCAATGATCGCGCGATAGCAAACGCGGCGGCACATCTCGGAAAAGCCGAAGATGCTGAAAAATACTTAAACAGATCAAAAAACTGGCTGAACGCGTGGAACAAGGAAGTTTTTTGTGAGGGATTCTACGGTTTCCCGCAAAATCCGAAAGAGGACGGCACGTTTGAGGACGGATTTGACCCTCACTCGGGCTACAACACCGATTTTTACGAAGCATCGTCGTGGGATGCATCGTATATGAATTACAACGATACCGCAACGCTCGTCGAGGTCATGGGAGGAAAAGAAATATTCATCCGCAGGCTTATGCACGCGTGTGAGAATACGATGGATCTTAACACAGGAGAACAAATATCAAAAGGCTATCTTAATTTCACAAACGAGCCGTCTTTTCATATCCCGTGGCTGTTCTGCATTGACGAGATAAAGCGCCCCGACCTTGCCGCAAAGGTAATAAACGGGGTTATCAAAGCGTTCTCGCTTGACGACGGTTACCCCGGCGACGAGGATAACGGCGCGATGTCATCATATTATATTTTTATGATGTGCGGACTTTTCCCTTTTTCCACGACCGAGAATTACTATCTCCACGGAACGAGATTTGAAAAAACCGTTTTAAGACTCGGTTCAGGCAAGGAATTTATCATCACGGGCGAAAACGTAGGCGGCGATAACATCTACGTTCAATCGGCGACATTAAACGGCAAAGATTATAACTCGTGTAAGATCACCCACTCGCAGATAATCTGCGGCGGCACTCTCCATTTCGTAATGGGTGATAAGCCGTCAGAATGGGCTAAACAGTAAAAATACTTAAAGCAGTATGCGATCTTGTTCCGCATACTGCTTTTTGTACTAATTTAGCCAATTTTTTATTCTAATGTACTTGACTTTTTGCCCTGCGTAGTATATAATAGAGATATAAAACATCCTACGGAGGTAGAGTATGAAAATAATCACATTGATTTTATCCGCTTTTTTGATTTTTTCGTCTTTGATCGGCTGCAGTGACGTTCCACCGAGCGACACGCAAAAAGAAGACACTCAAGATACCACTACTCAGGAGACCACTACACCCGGGACCACTGTGCCTGATACCGAAATACAAGAAACTGAACCGCTTGAATTTTCTCCTGCTCCGTATCAGGTTGTTATAGAGGACCCGACACCACTTTCTGATGACGAAATCAAATCAATTATCTCAAAAGTGCCGACAGATAGATATGAAATATATCCTGCGCTACATAATATTCCGCTCTCGGCAACGCTTTATAAGAATGGCGAGGTTATTGATATTGATCTAAATGATCCGAGACTGATTGGTTTAATAAATCTGTACAACAATTCGGTATATTACAGACAGTACTCTTACTCACAGGGACTTGTGGATATAGATTCACTTGAAGAACACGTTTTATACGAGGACTTCAGACTCGAATTAAAATATAACCCATACTATTCTGATATGTATGATACATGTATAACGTTGTACGATACATTTATTATCACGAATGGTTATTTTGAATTTAACCTTATTGCACATGATCGTCCCGGATATGAAGGCTCGGAGGATATGTATCCTTTTAGAGCAGTTTCACATTCCCCTCTTCACGCTCATTATCCTTGGCTTGAATTGTTTGGTTTTTAAGATATTACAACTAAAAAATCACTCGCCGCACGGCGAGTGATTTTGATTTTTAAGACTTTATCTGCCCTCTTTTTCGATTTCCGCGATCATACCGATTCTGTCAACGTGTCTGCCGCCCTCAAATTCGGTATTCAGAAACAGATCGACCATATCGATAGCAAGTCCCTGCCCTACGACGCGCGCGCCGATACACATAACGTTAGCATCGTTATGCAGGCGGGTCATGCGTATACTGAAGGTATCAGAGCAGCACGCCGCGCGGATACCCTTGCATTTGTTTGCCGCGAGGGACATTCCGATTCCCGTACCGCATACAAGGATGCCCATGTCACACACACCGTCCTGAATAGCGTTGCAGGCGCGTCGGGCAAATACCGAATAATTACAGCTTGCCTCGCTGTCTGTTCCGTAGTCAACGTACTTCACGCCCGACTCCTCAAGATGTTTTTTTATTATCTCTTTTAAAGCGTATCCTCCGTGGTCAGCCGCGATAGCTATGATTCTTTCCTTCATGTCAAACCTCTCATATATCAATTTATCAATTAAGTATGTATTCTATAATTCCGTTTGCGATACCCTCTGCCATTTTCTGCCGCCAAGCCTCGTCAAGCATATCGGCAGCGTCATCTGCATTGGTGATAAATCCCATTTCAATAAGCACGGACGGTACGTTTATATGTTTTATAACGTAATACGCCTCACTTGACGCCATAGGCTTTAGCATTACGTCCTCACCGAACAGATTTTTTATACCGCTCATGCACTCTTTGGCAAGCTCGCCTGCCGCCTCGCCGCTCTTTGCCTTGGGCATATAGTATATTCTCGTCCCGCTGACAGATTCATTTTGCGGATATGAATCGCAGTGAAGCGAAACGAACAGAGATATATCGGTATTCGCGTTTGCAAACTCGGCGCGCCATACGGGATCTATTACCCGCTTTCCGTCTCCGTTTTGCGGAACAGTCTCGTCCGGCTCGTTTGTATCGTGAGTCATAATTACGTTTACGTTATACCTTTTTAAAATATCCCGTACCTTTAGCGCAACGTCGAAATTTATCTCTCGTTCGGCATAGCCGTCACCTAAAAAGTCGGAATCCGCGCCGGGATCGTCGTACCCGTGGCCGGGATCAATGCATACCGAAACGTTACCGAGAACCTCGGTAAGATTTCCCTTCTCGTCAAACACCGCGTTCGTGGGGAACTTATCTTCCTCCGAATGATTTACCCAAAAGACAGTCAAAACAAGCGCGGCAAGCACTACCGCCATAGTCACTCCGGCAATGGTAAGTATACGTCCGAGATGACCGTAGCGGGCGATCAACTGTATAATTTTCTCTTTGTTTATCACTATGTTTTTGCTCATTTTATTCATCCGTTCAAGTAAAAACTATCCTTAATGATTATATCACCTATAAATGAACACAGCATGAATAAATAAACTTATATTTCTTTCGTTTTACGCAAAAAAATGTCAAAAAAGTATTGACAAGCAGTAAAAATAATGGTATAATACTACATGTTGATCCAAAGACAGCAGGTTCACAGTAAAAGCCGCAAGCTTTCCTGCCGAGGAGAGATTTCATATACTTCGGTTCTACCGTTTTGTGAGGCTCTTTTTCGGCGTGTGCTGTTAAAGAGGCTTTTTTATTTGAACCGCACTTATTTTACATTTACTTTCGGGAGGTGAAACTAAAATGTCAAGTAAGAAAATTCTGGAAGCAAAACAGGCTATCGTCGCTGACCTTACCGAGAAGATTCAGAACGCCGTTGCAGGTGTTATCGTAAACTATCAGGGTATCAGCGTTGAAAAGGATACCGAGCTTCGTGCTAAACTCCGCGCTGCAGGCGTTGAGTATTCAGTTAAGAAGAACACCATGATCGGCCGCGCTTGCGACAACGCAAACTACGGTGATCTTAAACAGTATCTTGAAGGTATGACCGCTATCGCAGTCAGCCCTGAGGATCCGGTAGCTGCCGCTAAAATTCTTAAGGAGTACGCTGACAGCATCGAGACCTTCGAGATCAAAGCTGGTTTCGTTGACGGTGAAATTCTTGATAAGAACGGCGTTATCGCGCTTGCTGATATTCCTTCTAAGGAAGGCCTTATCTGCAAGGTTATGGGTAGCATCCAGTCTCCCCTTTACGGCCTCGCTTATGCGCTCCAGGCTATTATCGACAAGAGCGGAGAAGAAGTTCCCGCTGAAGCTGCAGCAGAAGAAGCTGCTCCCGCTGCTGAATAATTACGCAGCTAAATTAAATTTAAAAATTAATCAGGAGGTATGTTAAAATGGCATCCGAAAAATCCCTTAAAATTCTTGAAGATATCAAAACTCTCACCATACTTGAGCTCGCTGACCTTGTAAAGGCTCTCGAAGAGGAGTTCGGCGTTTCCGCTGCTCCCGTAGCTGTTGCTGCTGCAGGTGCTGCTCCCGCAGCTGCTGCTGAAGAGAAGACCGAGTTTGACGTTGTTCTTACCGCTGCAGGCGCTAAGAAGCTTGACGTTATCAAGGTTGTTCGTGAGATCACCGGTCTCGGCCTTAAGGAAGCTAAAGACTTCGTTGAAGCTGCTCCCAAGACCGTTAAGGAAGGCGTTAGCAAAGAAGACGCTGAGGCTCTCAAGACCAAGCTCACCGAAGCTGGCGCTACCGCTGAGATTAAGTAATTTTAGTTTCACAAAAAAAGAACGTCCTATGGGCGTTCTTTTTTGTTTCTAATCTGCTATTTTACTTCAAACTATTGAATATTTCGACATTATTTGTTATAATATTTTTATAATATTTTTTTGAAAGGATAAATAAAATGTCAGCCTTTTCAAGTTTCATTTATTCGATCATTCCCGCAGTGCTTGGTGCATTTTGGAATCTTGTCATCGCCGTAGCTATACTGCTCGTAGGTCACTTCCTTATCAAGTACGCTTGCAAAAAATTCGCAAATCATAATTACAAAAACCCGATAGATCCCGGACTTCTCGGTTTTCTCGGGACGGTTATAAAGATAGCGCTTTACATACTGCTCATCTATCTTGTTGCCGCCATCGTCGGCATACCCACCGCATCGTTCGTTGCGCTTATCGGCTCTGCCGGTCTTACCATCGGTCTTGCGCTTCAGGGTAGCCTCTCCAACTTTGCAGGCGGTGTTCTTATCGTTACTACCAAGCCCTTCCACGTTGGCGACTACATAATAGTTGACGGCGGCCCCGAGGGTACCGTTGACGCAATAGATATTCTGTATACCCGTATGCACACAGGTGATGAAAAGCTTATCGTAGTCCCTAACGGTACTCTTGCAAATTCCACTATCCGTACGGTTGCTCCTAAAGGCGAGCGCAGAATAGAGCTCCAGATAGGTATTTCTTACTCTTCGGATATAGCTCTTGCGAAAAAGACTGTTCTTGACGTTCTCGCAAAGCACTCAAGTATTATCCGTCCCGAAGATACTACTGTTTTTGTGGCAGACACCGCTGACAGCGCGGTAATTATCGAGTTCCGTTGCTGGACGCCTTCCGCTGTTTTCTTCACAGAAAAGTCAGCTATTCTGGAAGAGGTCAAGCTCGCGTTTGACGCGGCAGGCATTGAGATTCCCTTCGGTCAGCTTGACGTACATATTAAAAACGATGCGAAATAAAAACACGGCAGGTCGTCTGGCCTGCCTTCTTTTGAGTGCCTCGCTTTTAATACCGTTTCTTTCATCCTGCAATGCGGAACCTCAAAAAGTAGATGAGCAACCGCAGAAAAAGCAATCGGTTACAGTGGGATACTCTTCCCTGCCGAACAAGCTTAATCCCTTTTTCGTAACCACCGAGAGCGAACAAGCGGTGATGGGTTTGACGCAAGTGCGTCTTCTCACCCTTGACCGAGTCGGAGACGTGATAAAGAACGGAATAGCCGGCGAAACAAGAAGCTATGCAGGCGTTGATTATTTTTACAGTGGAATTTCCGATATATCGCTTTTCGTAAGCGAGGAAACCGGCGTAGCGGAATACACTGTGACCCTGCGGGACGGTCTTAAATTCTCGGACGGACAGAACGTTACTGCCGATGATATAATATTCTCAATGTACGTTTTGTGTGATCCGGAGTACGATGGAAACTCGAAAATAAGATATTCACCTATCAGCGGATTAGATAATTATCTTACACAAACTGACAGCGAAAGCTTCGCAGCTCTTGAAGAAAAATTCAATCTTATACACGAAGCCGGTGCCGATCATATCGTAACGAAAAAGGATCCCTGGACTGAAGAAGAACAAGAAATTTACGCCGCATCCATAGTATCGGAATGGAAAGAAGACCTGCGCGCGATAACCGATTTCTGCGTTTCCGAATTTGCCGAGCAATACGGTATGGACCTGCTCGGAATCCCGGGAGAAGAAATAGTCAAAAATGAAGAATACCACGTTGCTTTTGCTATGGCCGCGTGGGGATTCGCTTCACTTGACTCGTCCGGAAAATTCGTAACGGTTATAGGCTCTACATACACTTTGACCGACGGAGACCTCCCTGATATTGATGCCTTTTACGACGAAGTATATACCGTTTACGACGGAGACCACGAGGCGTATTGGGACGATGCAAACGGCGGAGAGGTGGACACTGACAACGTAATAGATGCCGCGCGCCTCGCATTTATCTCAGAGCTCGGCAGTGGAAACGTTCCGTCTATCAGCGGAATTACGAAGATTGACGACCGCACCGTAAAAATCACCGCAGACAGTTATCACGCTTCCGATATATACGATATTTTCGATCTTTACGTCGCGCCTCTCCACTATTACGGAAACGAGGCAGAGTTTGACGTATCCAAAAACAAGTTTGGGTTCATTCGAGGCGAGCTTGACGAAATAGAGAACAACACTCATCCGCTCGGCGCAGGCGCGTATATATTTGAGTCGAACGAAAACGGAAAGATCACCCTTTCAGTAAACAATTTTTATTACAAAGCACTCCCGTCTACCGAAAAAATTGAGCTTATCTCGCTATCGGGCACCGACCCACTTGAGGCTTTAAGCAATTCAACTGTCGACATCGTGACCTCTGGAACCGATTCTTCTATTCTTGACAGGATAAGATTACTCAATTCCGGCGGTCAGCTTTCTGGCGACACCGTAATCACCTCTGCCGCAGACGTTGCGGCGTACGGATACATCGGAATAAATGCGAACACTGTACTCGTCGGAGATGATCCCGACTCAAACGAATCTATATACCTCCGCCGCGCACTCGCTACTATTTTTTCTGCATACCGCGAGGCGGCAGTTTACGGTTACTACGGAGAAGCGGCAAGGGTTATAAACTACCCGATGTCCGAAGCCTCCTACATAGCGCCTGACAGAACAGACTCGGATTATACCGAAGCGTTTTCTGTTGACGTTGACGGAAAGAAAATATATTCTTCCGATATGAACGTGCTTGAGCGTTACGACGCGGCACTTTCTGCCTCAATTGAATATTTTATCGCGGCAGGCTACGTTTATGATAGCGAACTCGGCGTGTTCACTGCCGCTCCCGACGGAGCATCGCTTGAATTTGACGTGATCGTCCCCGCCGGCGGAAACGGAGATCACCCCTGCTATCCGATATTCAAAAAAGCCGCAGATATTCTTGATACGGTCGGCATTACCCTGTCAATAACTGATCCCGTGTCCTCTTCTCTGCTTTGGGGAAAGTTGCGTGCAGGATCTCAACAGATATGGGCGGCGGCTCGTACAGTCGAGCCTGAGCCGGACATGACCGATTTCTACGCGTCCCAAAGCACGCCCGATCTCGGCGGAAGTAATTATTACAGAATCCGAGACGATATACTCGATTTCTATATGTCTGCCGCAAAGATCAGCCCTGACAGAGCCTTCAGACAGGTATCATACCGCGAAGCACTTTCTCTCATCGAAGAATGGGCGATAGAAATTCCGATATATCAAAAGCAGAACTTCACTTTGTTTTCAGCCGAAAGGATTGACGGCACTACCGTCCCCGCGGGACTTACGGCATATCACCCGTGGTATCTTGAAGCAGAAAACATATCGGTAAAATAAACCGAGAACAAAAGGTAATATCAACGGAGTTATCATGAAAAAGAAAATATTTTATACCGAGCTTGCATACGTTCTCGGTCTGATAATTATGGCATTCGGCGCGGCATTTACCGAAAAAGCAGATTTCGGAATGTCCATGATAGTTGCGCCTGCGTACATACTTCACCTTAAAGTGTCCCAATTCCTTCCGTGGTTTTCTTTCGGCGTTGCAGAATACGTCCTGCAGGGATTTTTAATAGTCCTGACCGTAATAATACTGCGGAAATTCAAGTTGTCATATCTGTTTTCCTTCGTCACAGCCGTCCTCTATGGAAGTGCGCTTGACTGCGCTATGATGATAATTTCGGGGATCCCGGCAGGAAATCTGCCGATAAGAATTCTGTGGTACGTGATAGGTACGATGGCCTGCTCCTTCTCGGTCTCGCTGTTCTTCCACACGTACATATCGCCCGAAGCGTATGAACTTATCGTAAAAGAAATATCTAATAATTTCCACCTTAATATAAACAAGGTAAAGATTTCTTACGATGCTATCAGTACGGTAGTAGCGATAACCTTTTCATTCTGTTTCTTCGGTTTCGGAGTTTTCGAAGGGATAAAAATCGGAACTATCGTGTGTGCCTTGGTAAACGGATTTTTGATAAGCAGATCCACGAAGATTCTCGAGACATTCTTTGAATTCAAAAACCGCCTGAACATAGAAAAATATTTTAAGTGATAAAAAATCCGTTCCAAACTTCCGGAACGGATTTTTTCATATTATTTCATATTACAAGTTCTTTTTCAGATATTCGAGATAGTTCCCGCCGGCGATCTTGTTCACAAGTGTCTCTGAATAATTATGGGCGAGCATACTGTCTATTACTCTGTCGTGTATGGAGGTAGTTTCATCGAGCGGAGAGGGGTATTTACCGCTCGTTCCGTCAATGTCAAATCCGAAACCGAGGCAGTCCTCACCACCAAGAGAAAGGCAGTGGTCAATGTGAGATAACAAGGTATCAAACGTCTGTTTTTCTTGTTCGATATGTATAAAATGCGGACATAGATTAAGGCCTATCATTCCTTTTTGTTTAATGATCTCAATAGTCATTTCATCTGCGAGGTTTCTTGAGTGATCACACAGCGAACGGAAATTTGAATGCGTCGCGATTATAGGTTTCTCTGACAGTTCAGCCAGATCCCAAAAGCTCTTATCCGAGAGATGCGAAACGTCAAATATCATACCGAGGCGGTTACCCTCTGCAACTATCTCGCGTCCCGTGTCGGTAAGTCCGGTATCTTGTTCCCCATTCTCAAGACGATTACTTTTTGCAAGGTCGTTTGAAAGCCACGCAAGCCCCATTACTCGAACACCGACGTTGTAAAACTCGTTCAGTATTTTCTTGTCACCTTTAAGTCCGTCCGCTCCCTCGATAGTTAAAAGCGCCGCGTGTTTTCCGAGCGAAAATGCGTGCTCAATGTCTGAATAATTCTTAACCTGAACGACTTTATCCGCCTCGTTTTGCATAGATATACAAAAGTGACCTATGTACCGCACCGCGCGTCTGTAATTCTGCTCCGCATCTTCGCCCGGATAGCCGCAAAATAACGCCACAAACTGAAGCTGCAGTGCACGCGAGCTGAAATTATACGGATTAACTATTCCATAGATACGGTTATCCACCTTTTGAATACTGTCGCAATGAGCATCAACAATATACATCGTACAACCTCCAAAAACTGATATTTACATTATATTCTAAACTATATTCTTTGTCAATCTATTATAATATAAAATGTAATGTAAAAATTTTCACCGAAGAAGAAAAATTTGTTGCATTTTGTATATCGTTGTGATATAATTTTATTACAAAAAACGTCTTAAAACGCGCTGTTCTTTTCGATGTTTTGCACTAATATTACGTCGTTTGGGCGTTTAATAAATATTATAAAGAGGTGACCCACTTGCGCAACAAAATATTCACCGCAATTTTCTGCCTATTTATACTGCTTGTAATGATAGGCGCACCGGTCAATCTGGCACTAACCAAGGCAGGAGTTATTCCGTCCGAAAACGTAGGTAACGTTATCGAGGTGGAAAAAGTTTACGAAGAAGGAGAATTCGGCGCTCCCGTGCTCAACGCTATTGAAGAGTTCAAGCGCGACGTAAACGATACTTATATAAACTACATCCCATTTTACGTAGACATAACTTCCGTCGCTAAAAGTATTCAGCGTACGATAAATCACCCGATCACTACGTACCTGTTAAACGAGGGTGACCGCATCACTCTTGAGCGTTTGGAACAGGAGAAGAACGAGAATAAAGACGATCAAACATCGGATTCGACCACTCTCGAAGGAGATACTACCAAACCGGAAGAACCCGCGTTTGAGCCTATATACAAGGCAACTTATCTTGACGATGATATTTTCTACCGTTACTACAAACTTTCGGTGCAGGAATCCGCTGACGAAGAGCCGACCGAACTCTTTCTCCGCTTCCCCGGCAAGGATGAAGCAGAGCTGTTTTCCGGTATGGAAGCGCAGGCTAAACGCATCAACGAGCTCGCTGCCCGCGTTCCCGAGGTAAACTGGTACGTGTTCCCCGTTACCTGCTTTGAGGACTCCATTATGTGTGAGGAGCTTCTTCCCACCGAGTCAAAATACGACGTTTTCACCCAGTTTGCAGAAAAGCTTGACGATTCCATCCAGTACGACTGCGTTGAGATGACCGAGTATTCCGATAAACTGACCAAATACTATCACACCGACCACCACTGGAACGTATACGGATATACCGAGGGTTACCGCCGTATCGCGACTATGATGAAGGAAAACTATCCCGACATCGAAATCCGCGAGCCTGAAATTTATACCTTTGACGATAAGGTTCCCATGTACGGATCCATCGCGCTTGCACTGTCTGACTACTCAATGTACGATAATTTCGCCGCTGCCGATTATTCTCTGCCGGCCCATCAGGCAATCAGAGAAAACGGTGTTTCTTACAGCGGAAAAAACACCATTGAAAAGTCATTTATGATATATAACAAGGGCCTTCAAAACACCGAGCGCGGTTATAACCACTATATGCAGTTCTATATGATCACCCGAGAGATCACCTATCCCGAGAACAACACCGGTCGCAACCTCCTTATAATAGGTGACTCTTACAGTCCTCCGCTTCTTGAAGTTCTCGCGTCTCACTTTGACAAAACTTACATTCGTTACGTTGACGGCAACGAAAAGCTTACCGACATCGTTTACGAGGACTTCATAGCAGAAAACGGCATAACCGACGTAGTTATGCTTCAGCTCAGCAGCCGCGTATACTGCGACTACTTTGAGGACTCGCTCAACAAGATCCACTAAAACGATAGAATAAAGCATAAATGAGGTGACTTTGTGGTATTTTCAAGTTTAATGTTCCTGTTCGCTTTTCTTCCCTCATTCTTCATTGTTTATTATACCGCCGGAAAATTCGGAGGTATCAGAGGAAAGAACATAGCATTGTTCATATTCTCCATCATATTCTATGCATGGGGAGAGCCGTTATACATCATCTTTATGGTGTACTCCACCCTTCTCGACTACATCTGCGGACGCATGATTGAGGCAGGCGAGTTAAAGGGCAGCGACAAGCAAAGAAAAGCATTTCTCATCGTTTCTCTTGTCGGTAACCTCGGACTGCTTGCAATATTCAAATATCTCACCATGTTCATTGCCACAACCAACGCAGTAACAGGTCTTGCACTTCCGATTCCCGGAATAGAGCTTCCGATAGGTATTTCTTTCTACACCTTCCAGACGATGTCCTATTCCATCGACGTATATCTGAAAAAGGTTAAAGCACAGCACGATATAATCAACTTCGGTGCGTACGTAGTTATGTTCCCGCAGCTTATCGCAGGTCCCGTCGTAAGATACGAGACCGTTGAAAAAGAGCTTAACTACCGCGTTGAAACTCTTGACGACTTTGCACAAGGTGCTCGCAGATTTATCGTAGGTCTCGGCAAAAAAGTACTTATAGCAAACATTATGGCACAGACGGCAGACGCACTTTTCGCTCACGCTCCGTCAGAGCTCGGTGCGCTCGGCACTTGGGTCGCTATAATCGCTTACACCTTCCAGATATTCTTTGACTTTGCAGGATATTCCGATATGGCAATAGGTATGGGACGAATGATGGGCTTCCATTATCTCGAAAACTTCAACTACCCGTACATTGCGAACTCGGTCACCGATTTCTGGAGACGTTGGCACATCTCGATGTCCACCTTCTTCCGCGACTATCTCTACATCCCGCTCGGCGGCAACAGAGTTTCAAAGCCGCGTTGGCTTCTCAACATCGCGATAGTCTGGTTTGCAACCGGTCTTTGGCACGGTGCATCCTGGAACTTCGTGCTTTGGGGACTTTACTTCGGCGCACTTCTCGTAATAGAAAAAGAATTTATGCTCAAGGTTCTAAAGAGATTCCCGATATTCTCTCACGTTTGGGCACTGTTCCTCGTAGTTTACGGCTGGGTAATCTTTACTCAGGAATCACTCAGCGGCCTTTGGGACTACACCAAGGCAATGTTCGGTGCTTACGGAAAATTCGGTACCGGCACGGCAAACGCAGTTACCCTGCTCCAGCGTTCAGACGTTAACACGATCTTCGTTATCTCCCTTATCGCCGCTATCCTGTTCAGTACCCCGATAGCCAAGGTGATAAAAGAAAAGCTTGCCGCAAAATACGAAAAACTTCCCGCAGGCTATGCACTTATTCAGGACGTACTTCTGTTCGCAGTTCTCTTCCTGTGCACGATTCAGCTTGCACTCGGTTCTTATAACCCCTTCATTTACTTTAGATTCTAAAACAAATTAGAATAAATCAATATCGAAAGGAGAATAACAATGGACATTTTGAAGAAGGTTTTTCCTCTCTCATTCAAAGCTAACGACGTAGCGTATTTAGTAATTTCTATTATCGTATACGTTCTTGCAAGCACGATAATCGGTGTCATTAACGGAATTCTCGCTATAATTCCGCTTATAGGATTTATCCTTGCCGCAGTTTTCGGTCTTGTATCCGCAATCGTGGGAATCTACTGCCTTGCAGGTATAGTGATCTCTATACTTGTATTCCTCAAAATAATGTAATAAGCACAAACACTTTTCCAAGGAAATTAAAATGATGATTAAAATGATATTCAGAAAGGCTACGGCACTTACACTTGTGCTCGTAATGATTTTAGCTATGATCGCATCCTGCGCAAACACAGACAAAGACCCGGTAGATTCCACTACCGGACCCAATTCAGACAACCCCGCAGATGAAGCAACCACCGCTATTTACGTTGACGCATCCGCAGCTGAAGGCGGCAACGGAAGCGAAGCATCCCCCTTTGCTACCATAGCTGAGGCACAGGCAAAGATACGCGAGATAAAAGCAAACGGCAGTCTTCCCGAAGGCGGTATCACCGTTTACCTGGCAGACGGAGACTACGACCCGATCGTGTTTGATGAAAACGACTCGGGCGAAGAAGGCGCTCCCATTACCTATCTTGCAAAAAACAAGCTCGGCGCTAACATAACCGGCGGTATCAGACTTTCAAAAGACGATTTCAAACCCGCTGACGATGCTATCAAGGCCCGTCTTTACGATTCTGCGGCAGCAGACAAACTGCTCCAGATAGACCTCAAGGAATACGGTCTCACCGCCGAGGATTGGGGTGCGGCAGTAAACGATCGCTCCAATTTAAATGACGTGACCGAAGGAGAACTTTTCATAAACAATGAAAGAATGCCTCTTGGTCAGTACCCCAATGAAAAATGGATAACCGCACCCGCAACCACCGACGGAAGCGAAGATGCGAAAGCCGAGCTTGCGCTTGATGCAGATTCACTTGCTCACGTTGCAAAATGGCAGAAAGCGGACGACATTTGGGTACACGGATATCTTTCGGTATCGTATTTTGACGCCGCGTCAAAAGTTTCAATAACCGACAACGGTATAATTTTAAATGACTTAAACGGCAAAGCAGTAGTCGATCATTCAAACGGACACGGTGCCGTATGGTTCTGGTTCTACAACGTGCTTGAGGAGATAGACTCTCCCGGTGAGCACTACATAGACCGCGAAAACGGAATTCTTTATCTTTACGAGCCCGAGGATTTCGATACCGCAAGCATCGTTCTTTCTGTTAAAAACAAAGAGCTTGTATACGGAACCAACGTAAATTACGTCTCCTTCAAAGACGTTGCATTCACCGCAACCCGCGGAGAGGCAATACGTCTTTATACAAGTAATAACATTACCTTTGACGGATGCCTTGTAGCCGGAATCGGCAGCACAGGTATATCTGCGGACGGTACAAAAATAACTATACAGAACAGTGAAGTTCACGACATTGCCTCTTACGCTGTAGGCGTATCCGGTGGAGACAGCCAAAAACTCATCCAAAATGAAAACCTCGTATATAACAACAAGATCCACGATTTTGGACAGTTGACGAGGACCTACAGACCCGGCATAGCCTTAAACGGCTGCGGCGGTACTGCTTCTCACAATGAAGTATATAACGCTTCTCATACTGCGCTTATGTACGCAGGACAGCTCGCTACCTTCGAGTACAACGAAGTATACAACGTTTGTATGGAAACACTTGACTGCGGCGCATTTTATGCAGGACGTTCCCTTTCCTGGTACGGAACCAAAATAAACCATAATTACTTCCACGATATAGGCACAATGGATATCCCGGGTGCAAAAGAAAACTATTTCCGCGCTGCCGGTATTTATCTTGATGACGGTCTCTCCGGAGTTGAAGTAGTCGGTAACCTTGTTGAAAACACCACCGGACGAGGAATTTATATTGGCGGCGGTCGCGACTGTGTCGTATCCAACAACTTAATAATAAACGGTCAAATATTCGCAATGGAATACGACTCAAGAATGTGGGATGCAGTGTTTACCGATTACGGTTGGTTCTCTTTTGCTAACCTCGATGCCATGTTAGCCGATATTGCGAAAATTCTCGACAGTGAGAATGGCGATATATGGAAAGAACGCTTCCCGTCTATGGCCGACGCTGTTCTCGAATACGTCGACCAAGATCCCTCAAACCCCAAATTAATGATCTCACCGGTCAACAACGTAGTCACTAACAACGTCTACATAGGTCAAAAGAGAATTTACGTGGATGCTATCGAAAACGAGAAGTTTGCTTCCTACAATACGATATCCGGCAACTGGGTCATCAAGACCAATAACCTGGTAGACTACGAAAGCGGAAACTTCGATGTAAAAGAAGACGCCAATATGTGGAAACACGTTCCCGATTTCAAGCAAATCCAGTGGAGATCTATGGGACTCGTTGACTAATTGATTTCAACAGCAAAGCACCCTCGGCCCAAAGCCGAGGGTGCAATTTTTATATTCAAATCAGTCTCTCATAAAAGTACCGATGATCGAAAGCGCGATTCCGGCAAACGGGCTAAACACGCTGATGACTTCAAAAAATTCGCCAATGCCAATTATCTCATTTACGGCAAGACATACTCCGCCGAAAATGATAAACGCGATTCCTAAAATAACTACCTTCAAAGAGTTCATAATTACTCCTTACCGTTCCAGCAGTATGTGCAAAGATCTTCCTTAGGTAATCCTATTGCCTCGAGCATATCGTCAAGGCGATTATAAACGAGAGAATTGAAATGGAGGCGCTTGCCAATCTCCTTTTCCATTGCCGCGTAGCGCTCGCTGTCGGGATCGGCGTACTCCGCAAGGATCTCATCGGTAACGACCTCTTCCCTCTCCGCGATAACCTTACGCGCTATCAGATCAAGGTCGGACGTGGAACGTGAGAAATTAAGATATTTACATCCGTAAAGAAGCGGCGGGCAGGCGGGACGAACGTGAACTTCCTTTGCGCCGTCAGCGTACAGCATTTCCGCGGTCTCGCGCATCTGCGTACCTCTTACGATAGAGTCGTCTATAAGCATAAGTCGTTTGTCGCGAATAAGATCAACTATCGGAACCAGCTTCATCTTTGCGATAAGCTCGCGGCTGCTCTGTATCGGCGGCATAAACGAACGCGGCCAGGTAGGAGTATATTTAACAAGCGGACGCGAATACGGAACACCGCTTTCGTTTGCGTATCCCACCGCGTGAGCTACACCGGAGTCAGGAACGCCTGCGATGCTGTCTGTACGAATCTTGTCCGCGCGAGCCATCGCCTCGCCGCAGCGATACCTCATATCCTCAACGTTGACGCCCTCATAACAGGACGCAGGATAACCGAAGTACACCCACAAAAATGAGCAAACCTTCTTTTTCTTTTGCGGAGGAGTGATCTCGGTCAAGCTTTCCGCGTCAAAGAACACGACCTCACCGGGGCCGAGCTCACGATAGTCCTTATATCCGAGATTTATGTAAGCAAAAGACTCAAAGGACGCGCAGTAAGCACCGTCTTTCTTTCCTATCACGAGCGGGGTTCTGCCCATATAATCACGCGCGGCATAAATACCCTCGTTTGTCATTATAAGCATAGACATTGAGCCGTCTATCTTTTTCTGCGCGGCGGTAATTCCGGTCGGAATATCCTTTTCTCTCGTGATAAGAGTAGCAACCAGCTCGGTCGCGTTTATTTCACCCTTGCTCATTTCAAGGAAGGTCGCGTTTCCGCTTTCAAAAAGCTCGTTTACAAGCTCCTCGGTGTTGTTAATGCGTCCTACCGTAGTAATAGCAAAGTTACCGAAATGTGCTCTTACCATAAGAGGCTGAGGCTCGGTGTCCGAAATACAGCCGATACCGATATTGCCGTGCATTTCATTTATATCACGCTCGAACTTGGTTCGAAACGGTGAATTCGATATATTGTGGATCGCGCGCTGAAACTCTCCGTCATTACAGAGAACCATACCGCCGCGTTTAGTGCCGAGATGCGAATGATAGTCTATGCCGAAAAACAGATCAAGAGAACAATCCTGCTTTGAGGCTACGCCAAAAATTCCGCCCATTAATATTTTTCCTTTCAACTATGTATAACTGTGTGTAAAAGCTATATTAATATTATAACTCAATCACCGCACTACTGTCAAGAAGTGCCTCACTAATAAATCAATTAATGAGGCACTCTTTTTTTGTTTTTATTTAACGGTAACGTTATAAAGAGGAGTTCCGATAAATCCTACCTGTTTAAATTCTTTTGGATTATGTCTTATTATGTAGTCGATGTAGCTTTCGATCATTCTTGCGGTAAGAACGTAACCCATAGGATCAAGGTGTCCGCTCATATAGAATTTTCTCTGAAATTCCTTGTCATGAACGGGAGAGTAGGTGTAAAGGTCTATCAGATAGCAGTTGTCAAACAGATCGCACATATCGGCAAGCAAATCGCGGTGAGCCTTCTTGATAGCGTCTCTCACAGGATCGTTTGATCTCGGCATGGTAACGAGGAAAAACTTTGCGTCAGGCTGTATCTCTTTGTAACGCTGGATCATTTCCGCGTAGTGACCTGCAAAAGTTTTTACGTTTTGGGTATAGTCTTCGAGATTTATATCGCTCACTTTTCCGACGGTCTGTTTTTCGTTGAGGACGTCATTAGCGCCCATCGCGATTATATAAGCCTGAGCAGCTTTTTCGGCATCAAAAAAACCACGAGAGGGAGCAAAGGAAGAATTATATCTGTCTGCCGCCATTCCACCGCAAGAAAAATTGTAAACCTTGCTTCCGCACGCGCGGCCGATATGCTGTCCCCAGGAATACTCGTACATATCGTGATAGCCAACTTTTCCGTCTTTATCGCGAGACTCAAATTCACCGGAGGAAAGGCTGTCTCCAACGCAAGCGATAGTTCTGAAAATAGCACACATACCGCCGTCGGTAACCATTCTGTCAAGAGGCTTTTCATTTTCGTCAATTCTGATGTATTCGTAGATATTCATGCTTTTCTCCTTTTTATTATTCAGCCTGTATTAAATAATATGCCGTGGGGCACTTTTCGCCGAGTTTGAAGTTGAACCATCCGTCATCCTCATATTTTATCGGCACGTTACCAAGGAACACGCCCTCGGAGTTTACCGCCCAGATCACCAGATTTTTTCTGGGGTTTCTGATTCTTATATCCGCTTCAATAACTTCGCAAACTATCGGAGGACGGCCGAAATCGTCCATCTGCATAAACGGAGGAAGATTCTCGTCTCCGCTCTGCTCTCGAGCAACCGACATCTTCATATCGGTATTCTCCGCATAACCGACGGTGGTGATAAGTATGGAATCGGTGTGCTCTATATCAAGATCATTGTTAAGCGAGCTTGCCGCGATGACCGCGTAGTCGTTGTTCGAGGTTATCTCCATACCATCAAGTTCTATCTTGCCTATCTTATCAAGTCTTCCGTATACGCACTTGGTCATTTTTGTATCCACCGTGCCGTACCGCTTTTCCCAGCTTCTGTAAAGCTCGCCCGTGTCAGACGTTACCTCGCCTGCGCTGATGTCAACTATCGGCTTGTCGTCAGGAACGGTGTTTTCGAACTCATCGTAATAATCCGCGCCGACCTGCGAAAGCTCTGTCGCCGCGATAAACGCCTTTTTTGTCGGCAAAGAAAGCGACTCGCCCGGGGCCTGATCGTTGTCCTGCTCAAGCTCGCCGATCTTTATAACCATCTTATTGTCTGACGGTCTTACGTCACCGCGGCGCATGATAAGCGATGCGTGATAGAAAAGCCCGAACTTTGCAGGGTCGTTCCAGGTTGAAAAGATACCCTCTCTGTAACCGACGTTGCCGATTGTGTCACCCGCTATCTCCTTGCCGAGCATATGCATACGCTCAAGATGCGAGGTATAGGCGTAGGTATGTATGGTATAGCCCGACCAGTTCTGAAGCTGGCCTATCGCCGCCATCATAATGGAGCTCTCCGCACGGAAAGCGTTGGGGAATGTAAGATCCCACTCGGAGGTAAACATCGGCTTGCCGAATTTTCTCATTCTCGCATTTCGCATCGCGCCCCATTCAGCCTGCTCGTGCATACTGAGGTCGCGCGAATATCTGCCTGCGGGAGACCAGTTCATAAATCTAACGTTAAGGTGCGAGTCGTTAAAATCTCCGATGCGCTGTGCGGATTTGCACTGCACGTATTTCCATGAGAAATTAGGTCCCGTGCACGGCACGCGCACGCCAAGCTCGCGCATATAGTCGATCATACCGCCGTAGTATTTTTCCTGCACCTCAATTTTAAACTGAACGAGAGACTCTACTCCGCGGTCGTTTAAGTCCACCGAGTCAACGTCGGTCTCGGGAGAATTTTCACGGCACCACTCGCGGTACATCTCGCGGAATTCCGACGCATAAGGCTCAACCTTGATCGGACTACCGAAGCAACCGAATATGCACACCTCGTTTACAACGTCGGTCAGTGCTATCGCGGGGTCGTCTTTATATTTAAGTCCCGTGTAAGGATTTTCATGTTCCCACAGAGTTCTGATATATCCTTTTTGAAGCTCGATCAGCCTCTCGTCCCAAAGGCAGTAGGGCGCGGCTCTGTCACCAAGCGAAACCGAATTGCGTACGCCGTCCGCCTCCTTGAACTTACGGTAGGTCATCATATCAAGATAGATATAGATACCCTCGCGTTTGAGGCAGTATATGAGGTAGTCAAGCCTGTCAAACGCCTCGGGGTCGTAGGTAGTGGTGTTCTCCATACGGCGACCCTTGGTAAACTGATATATATTTGGAGTTGCCCACTCGGAGTCCATCTGATGGAAACGCACCATATTACATCCGTAAGCGGCAAGACGACGGGCAAGCTTTTCCGCGTCTGCCTTTTCGGGGAAGTTTGCGCCACCGTTAAGATTAGTTCCCCAGAACTTTACCGGGGTACCGTCCTCAAAGCGGAATATATCACCGTCCGCACGCAAAAATCCGTGCTTACCTGCCGGCTTTTCATCCTCAAAAAGATATGAAATGTCAAGCGGAGCACAGTCGGGATACGCGGGAAACGGAATTGCTCTTTTTATCATCACTTTCTCCTGTCTAAAAAAGTTCTTTCCTTAATTGTACCACTTATCGGCAATAAAATCAATCAATTTTGAAATATACTTGAACTTGTTTTGAATATATGATAAAATCTAACTATCAAACTGCATAGAGGTTAATCTATATGAAAAACGACATTCTGCATCTCGCTAACCCCGCCGATACGTGGGATAACGCAACGCCTGTCGGAGGCGGATCACTCGGAATGATGATATACGGCACTGTCGCGCGGGAACGTCTCGCGTTAAATGAAGAAAGTATATGGTCAGGCGGAAGTATTCCGGCAAAAGTAGAAGGCTTTGCCGAAAAAATAGCGTATGCAAGAAAGCTCCTTGCCGAATATAAGGATCTTGAGGCAAACGAGTGGATAAATGAAAACTTACAGGGATCGTACACAAGGATAAAATCCTACGAATACGCAGGTGAAATATTCGTAGATATACACGCTGACGGCGAATGCGAAAATTACCGCCGTGATATTGATCTCACAAACGGTGCCGCCGAAGTTTCATACGAAAAGGACGGCGCAAATTACTCGCGAAAGTATTTTGTATCGTATCCCGCAAAACTCATTTGTGCCGAATATACCTCAAGTGCGCCGTTTTCGGCTTACGTATCTTATACGCGGGAGCTTGTCGATTTCACCACTGTATATCCCGATAGAATAGTGTCGCAGGCGCACACAGCTTTCGGGGATAACAAATTCAACGTAACGGTAAAGATCAAAACCGACGGAACGTCCTCGGTTAAAGGCGGCGGGATAAATATAGAAAACGCAAGATCGATCGAGCTTTATATTGCCATATCCACCTCATTCAGACACACCGATGTTACCGCGGCATCCGACGCGGCGTTGGAGTCGGTAAAAAAAGGAATGAATATGCTTTACAGGGAACACACGGAGGAGCACAGCGCACTGATGCTCCGCTCGGATATTGAGTTTGAGTCAGACTGCGATCTTACCGAGATCTCCGTGTCAGACCGGCTCAAGCGCCTCAAAGATGATCCGAGTGCTTGTGACAGTTCGATGATCGCGCTTTACTGGAAATTCGGAAAATATCTCCTTATCGGTTCAAGTAGAAGCGGCACCCTGCCGGCAAATCTCCAGGGCGTTTGGGCAAACGGACTCAAATCCCCTTGGAATTCCGATTATCACACCAACATAAATCTTCAGATGAACTATTGGCAAGCGGAAAGTGCAAATCTTTCTGAATGTATTCAGCCTTTGTTTGACTATATGAACGAATACCTTCTGCCGGGTGGAAGAGAGTCCGCAAGAGATAATTACCACAGCGGCGGAATGGTCATACACCATCTGTCAGACGTATACCGTTTCTCACGCGCGGCGGACGGTCCGTGGGGACTTTGGCCGCTTGGCGGTGCTTGGCTTGCGTATCATATGTGGGAGCACTATCTTTACACCGAGGATACAGATTTCCTGCATAACACCGCATACGAATATATCAAAGCCTGCGTGGAGTTCGCTGTTCAAAATATGTTTGAGGGTGTAGACGGGTATCTCCACACCGGTCCCTCCACCTCTCCCGAAAATCAATTTTTCGTTCAAAAAGACGGCGAAAATCACAGCGTATATATAACCGCCTCACCGACTATGGACGTGGAAATCGTCGGCGGTTTGCTCGACTTCTATATTGAGTGCGAGAAGATACTGAATATTGACCCCGCCCTCGCCGATGAAGCGCGCAAAACAAGAGCAAGAATGTTACCCCTCAGAGTTGGAAAACACGGTCAGCTCATGGAATGGCGCGAGGATTATGAGGAAGTCCAGCCCGGGCACAGGCATATTTCGCACGCATTCGCGCTTTACCCCGCGGCACAGATAACCAGAAAGACACCCGAATTGTTTGAAGCAATAAAGGTAACTCTCGACCGCCGTCTCGCAAACGGCGGAGGGCATACAGGGTGGTCC
>CAZGHD010000020.1:0-24302 GCA_964525525.1 uncultured Lachnospiraceae bacterium
AGCGTTCTCCGCGGCGGCGCGTTCAAGCCCCGCACCTCTCCCTATGACTTCCAGGGTCTTAAAGCGGACGGTATTGAGCTGCTCAAGATAGCAAAGGAAAAGACCGGCCTTCCGATAGTCACCGAGATAATGAACGCAAACCACCTGCCTCTTTTCGAGGACGTTGATATAATTCAGGTCGGCGCGAGAAATATGCAGAACTTTGAGCTTCTCAAGGAGCTCGGCACCATTAAGAAGCCTATACTTCTCAAGCGCGGACTTGCCAACACGGTAGACGAGCTTCTTATGAGTGCCGAGTACATCATGGCTGGCGGTAACGAGGATATTATCCTCTGCGAGCGTGGCATCCGCACCTTTGAGACTGCGACGAGAAACACTCTTGACGTTTCCGCCGTTCCCGTGCTCAAGGAAATGACTCATCTTCCTATCATCATTGACCCGAGCCACGCCTGCGGAAAGGCGCGCCTTGTCAAGCCTCTCGCGCTTGCGGCGGCGGCTGTCGGAGCTGACGGACTTATGATAGAGGTTCACAACGATCCCGCCAAAGCTCTCTGCGACGGACCGCAGTCCCTCACTCCCGAGCAGTTTGACGATCTTATGAAATGCGTTCTCCGCGTCAGGGAGGCGATCCTCTGATGATAGTCGGAATAGTAGGTCTCGGACTTATAGGCGGATCTGCCGCAAAGGCGTACAAGGCGGCGGGACACACCGTTTACAGCTACGACCCGGATATAAACGCGGGATACGCCGCGTCCCTTCTCGGCGCGTCTGACGCGCGTCTGACCGAGGAAAATCTCGCTGAATGCGAGCTCGTTCTTCTCTGCGCTCCCCCGAGCGCAACCGTGGATTTTATACGCACTCACGCGGCGGCGTTCAAAAAAGATTCACTCGTTATCGACTTTTGCGGAGTTAAAAAGCCTATCTGCGAGGTCGGATTTGAGATGGCTGAAAAGCACGGATTCGTGTTCATCGGCGGACATCCGATGGCAGGCGGACGGCAGAAAGGAATCGCCGCTTCCCGCCCCGATATATTCGTCGGCGCTTCTATGGTCATAGTGCCTCCCGTGTTTGACAGTATCTCCCTGCTTGACCGCACGAAAAAGGCACTCGCGCCGCTCGGATTTGAAAAATTCCGCGTTTGCACGCCGGAAAAGCACGACAGCATGATTGCCTATACCTCACAGCTTACCCACGTTATTTCAAACGCGCTTCTGAAAAGTCCCGTTGCCGCGGAAAGCGACGGATTTTACGGCAGAAGCCTGACCAATATGATCCAGGTAGCAAAGCTCAACGAGGGACTCTGGTCGGAGCTGTTCTTGCTCAACGCAGAAGATCTCGCCACAGAGCTTGACTCTTTTATCGCGATACTTCAAAAGTACTCGTCCGCCATCAAATCCGGCGACCGCGAAGCCCTCACCGCCCTGCTCCACGAGGGAAGCGAGAACTGAATGATACCAACAAAAAGGTACCGCAAGGTACCTTTTTGTTATTCCTTGAAACATATTAATCAAATCTTAATGGTTTACCGTCTTTCAAATTAATCATACATCGGTTATAATAATATCAAGGAAATCACCAAAGGAGGCAAACCGTGTACAACATTCTTATCTGTGACGACGACCGCGACATCGTAAACGCGCTGAAAATATATCTCTCAAGCCCCTCATACCGTCTATTTGAGGCGTACAGCGGCAAAGAAGCACTTGAGGTAGCGGCGCGCGAGGAACTGCACCTGATTCTTATGGACGTGATGATGCCCGAGCTTGACGGAATTTCCGCCATGGTAAAGTTGCGGGAGACGAGCAACGTGCCCGTGATCCTGCTCACCGCGAAAAGCGAGGACTCGGACAAAATACTCGGACTTAACGTAGGCGCGGACGATTACGTAACCAAGCCGTTCAATCCCGCCGAGGTAACCGCGCGAGTCGGCTCACAGCTCCGCCGTTATATGCAGCTTGGCGCAGGAAGCGTCAAGCCGAACGGATATTCCATCGGCGGAATAGAGCTGGACGACTGCAAAAAGACGGTCACGGTAGACGGAGAGGCGGTCTCGCTCACGCCGACAGAATACGAGATACTGAAATTACTTATGTCCTCCCCCGGCAAGGTCTTTTCTCCGAGAGACATATACCGCGCGATATGGAAAGAGGCTCCCGCCTCCACCACCGAAAACACCATTGCCGTGCACGTCCGCCACATAAGGGAAAAGATAGAAATAAATCCGGCTGAGCCGAGATACATAAAGGCAATATGGGGTCATGGGTACGTAATTGAAAGTTGAAAATTGAAAGTGGAAAGTTGAAAGTTATATTGAAGGAGGGAAATTTTTTATGAAAAACAAGTTAAGAAGCAAAGCGGCGAAGATAACTATGGTGATACTTTTCGTTTTATCGGTATCGCTCGCTTTAGGCAGTGCTTTAGCCGCCATGGTATTTTACGACCGTAACGTTTACAGCGTGCCGATAGAAAAGCAGATAGACCTAATCATAGAAGAAAATATAGGTAATGATTTAATTCAGTATGCAGAAAGAACGATCAACGTAAGCGAGGATAAATATCCTATAATCTACGGAAAAGAAAATTCTAATCTGAACTTTGCCATATACTCTGAAACCGGAAAGCTGGTATCAACCAACGTAAAGGATGACATCACGATAAACAACAACTTTTGGCAGCACCATTTCTACTTTACTGTTGAACAAGACGATCGTCCCGACATAGAAAATACTAAATATATTAAATATATAGGCACGTGGTCAAGCGTGCCGTTTACCTCAACGTATGATATTTATACGTTCTGCGTGAACTTAGACGACGGACTTCCCGAGCACGACGAGTACCGTGCGGAATACACACGGCTTGAATTTGTATATTCGGTGCGTTATGCCGTAATAGCGGTAAGCATCTGCTCGGCTCTGTCTGCGGTGATATTATGTATAATCCTTATGAGCGTTTCGGCGCGCGAGCCGTATTCGGACGGTCTTCACCCCGGCCCGCTTAACTCCGTACCCTTTGACCTGCTGCTTGCGGCGGTGATCTTTGCGGTATATCTCGCAATAGGTGTCGTAGCTGATCTTGACTGGAATATACGGTATTATGATTACGCAGGGGTAATTGCATCCATTCTTATATTGGCGGCTGTCTCAGCGTTGCTTCTTGGAATTCTCGTAAGTCTTGCCGCGAGAGTAAAGCAGAAAAATCTGATAAAAAACACCGTTTGCTACCGAGTTATCGCATTTGCCGTTATGGTATTCAAAAACGTATCAGTAAAATGCCGCGCCGTGTTCTCCGGACTTCCGACGGTATGGCGTACCGTTTTTTGGGTATTTTTACTTCTCTGCGCCGAGCTCTTTTTAAGCGCGGTATCGGATGACAGAGACGTGATAATAATCATATGGATAATCGAACGGATAATATTTATCCCGCTTATCATCGCCGCCGCAGTGTATCTGCGCGGGATTGAGGCAGGCGGTCAGGCGTTGTCTCGCGGAGAGTTCGATCACCGCATTGACACCTCGATAATGTTTGGCGCACTGAAGCGCCACGGTGAAAACCTGAACAGTATTGCCGGCGGAATGTCAGCCGCGGTGGAAAAGCGTCTGCAAAGCGAGAGAATGAAGACCGAGCTTATCACCAACGTTTCTCACGACATAAAAACCCCGCTCACCTCTATTATAAACTACGCCGATCTTATCACAAAAGAGGAGTGCAATTCTCAAAATCACAAGGAATATTCCGAGGTTCTCATGCGAAAATCCGAGCATCTGAAGCGTCTGCTTGACGATCTTGTGGAAGCGTCAAAGGCGGCAAGCGGAAATCTTGACGTTGACCTCGCCCCGTGCGACGCGAAAGTACTGCTTACTCAAACGGCAGGCGAATTCGAGCAAAAATGCAGCTCCGCCGACCTGCATCTCGTGACCTCCGCCCCCGAGGGAGAGATCAGAATAATGACCGACAGCCGCCGAATCTGGCGCGTGTTTGAAAATCTGATGAACAACGCGGTCAAATATTCCCTGCCCGGCTCGCGGGTTTATCTCTTGCTTGACGACGACGGAGACAGCGCGGTATTCACCTTTAAAAATACCTCAAAAGAACAGCTTACCGTGTCTCCCGAGGAGCTGACCGAGCGCTTCGTGCGCGGCGATGCATCCCGAACCACCGAGGGCAACGGTCTCGGGCTTTCCATCGCGCAAAGCCTGACCGAACTGCAAGGCGGCAGTATGCGTCTCACCGTTGACGGCGACCTGTTCAAGGTGACCTTAAAATTCCCGAAAATATAAAATATCTTCTCCGAAAGCAAAAAAATCACTACAATTAATAAAGAGTTCATATTGCTTCGGTAAAATATAGGTAACGTCCTTGAAACGGAGATCACTATGAAAATTACTTTTTTAGGTCAGGCGGGACTCATGTTTGAAGAAAACGGTTTTACCGTTATGATAGACCCGTATCTTTCTGACAGCGTGGGGGAAAGCAACCCAAGTTACCACCGCAAGCAAAAAATAGACGATCGCTTTTTCTCTGTCAAGCCGAACGTGATGATCTTTACCCACGATCATCTCGACCACTACGACCCCGAGACGGCGAAAAGATTTATAACGGCTGACAGCAGGATTACCGTCCTGTCTCCGCGCTCGGTGTTTGACGAGGTTCGGCAAACAGGCGGCGGGAACAACTACGTTAATTTCAACCGCCGCACGACCTGGAGCGAGGGCGGGCTCAAATTCACCGCAGTAAAGGCGGAGCACAGCGACCCGTCCGCCATAGGAGTTATAATCGAGGACAGATCGGGCAAGCGGTATTACGTCACCGGCGACACCCTTTATAACGAAGAAATATTCGACGACGTCAAGGGCGATATTTACGCGCTGTTTTTGCCGGTAAACGGCGTAGGAAACAATATGAACATGACCGATGCCGCAAGGTTTGCCGAGCGGGTGGGCGCAAAATTCACCGTCCCGATACATATCGGTATGCTTGACTGCCTGTCAGCACACGATTTTGACGTTGAAACCAAAGTGATCCCGAAAATATACGAGGAGATAGTGCTTTAATTCTGGAAAAATTCATATCCGTTGTGGTAATAAAGAAAATAGGTGAGGCAAACAAGAAGAAGTGAGCCTAAAAGTTTAGACGAAACTAAGTATTAAAGCAAACAGCGGCATAACCTGCCAGCTCTACTCGAAGGTTCTAAACGAACTTTAAAAGAAAAGCGCAGGAAGCAGGGGGATAAGATAGTTCCAAATTTTAATTTACGTTAAATATTCTATCGATGTTTATAAAACAAAGCACTTGCTTTCCATCCGGTTGCAAGTGCCTTGTTTTGTGATGCACAAATTACTTTTTTCGTCTATCAACTTCACTACCTATTTTATTACCGCCCAATAATCCAATTATACCTCCTACAATTGCACAAGGAACCGTTCCTGCGATAGCTCCTATCGGACCGCCTACTGCTATCCCGATGCTTGCTCCAAGCTTTGCGCCAGCCGCAGCACCGGCAAC
Source organism: uncultured Lachnospiraceae bacterium (assembly GCA_964525525.1). GTDB lineage: Bacteria > Bacillota > Clostridia > Oscillospirales > CAG-272 > RGIG2161. Next base: position 5,506 of record CAZGHD010000020.1, read on the forward strand.
TACACCTACGCCACTTCCAACGGCTTCTGCTTTTCTTTTACCTTTCATAGTCCAAGTTTCTCCTTATTACTCGATATTGCACCTATATAGGTGCAACGTTATTGTATCACAAAGATATAATATTGTCAAGGCTTTGTTCCGAAATAAGCGCAAAGAGAGAGTAATAATGGATATCTTTGTTGAAAAACGAGTTGGGAAAAACATTCGTAATATTCGTGAACTCAAGGGATTGACACAAGAAAATTTAGCAACACAATTACAATTACGAGGATGCGATATTACCCGAAGTGCTGTTGCAAAAATCGAAGTAGGACAGCGACATTTATATGTGGATGAAGTCATTTTAATAAAGGAAATATTAAATGCATCGTTTGATGAAATATTAGCATAGCAGAACATCCCCAACAGATTTAATCTATCGGGGATGTTCTGTTTTCAATATAATTCGTCATACTGCCAATACATCGGATTTTCGTAGATATACTTTACGTGTTCTTCGTAATCCTCATGGTTACGGATTATGTGGTCGTAGAATAATTTTTGCCAAACAGAACGACCTATACGTTTTGTAATATACCCTTTTAACTGTTGTATTACCCGTGACATTGTAGGGGCGACCATTGTGTCAAGAGTAAGATTGTAAACAAGTTGTGCAAGGACATGGTATACACATATAGAAATACAGAGAATCGCATTGGAAAGGTGAACGGAGCGAAGCGAAGAGAGACTTTCCAATGCGGCGCGAGCTCAAATCCGCTGGATTTTACGGTGTAAAAGCTTGCCTGTATGTACGTCAAATTCTCCGATCACAAAATTACGGTAACACGCAACAAAGGTTTCTCCGTTTGAACCGGGTCTGAACTCTACGTACTCGTCTATCATGGTTTCACTCAAGTAGACTTGCCAACGGTCAAACCTGACATAACCCCAAGAATTTACCTTGATCACATGGTGTTCACCGCCATATTCATGCTTTTTTACTTGGTCGCAATAGGCACGAGTGCTTGGAATATATATTTCCGCCGGACACCTCATTCCCAATGCCTCATGGGGACGCTCGTTGTTGTAACCGTCTCTCCATTGATTGAACACGCGTTCTGCATCGTCAATATTCTTTGGTGTATAATGTTTTAACAGCTCTTGATTCATAGTTCTGTGAAAACGTTCTATCTTGCCTTGAGTTTGAGGATGCTTTATACGTCCGTGAATAGGTAATACATCGTGGTTCAAAAGCCATTTTTCAAACTGCGTATATCCTTGACGAAACCCTGCAAACTGCGCTCCGTTGTCAGAAAGCACAGAATCCGGCAGTCCGTATTCATAAAAAGCTTCTCTAAATGTAGGTAGTACAAGGTTTGACGTGCTTTCCGAAGGCTTTATCTTAATAACGAATCTGCTATGATCATCAAAAATATCTAACGGAAAACAATAGTTACCGTCTTGCATTTTGAATTCGCCCTTAAAGTCTGTTTGCCACATCTCATTGCATCGTTCTTTTTCAAAACGAACAAAAGCCTTGTGCTTTAAGGACTCTTCTTTTGAAATGCAGCCGTAACGATTTAAAATGTTGTTTACCGTTTTTATACAAGGCATTTCTATTCCCTTGTTTTCGAGAGATACCTTGATCTTTTTCGCTCCCCAACCGGGGTGCTTTAAACGAACTTCTATAATTTGATGTTCGGTTTCCTCCGGCGTTTTATTTGCTGTAGTGTTTGGGCGCCGACTTCGGTCTGATAGATTTTCGTTGTTCTCGTATCTTGCTAACCATTTGTATCCGGTCGTTCGCGTTATTCCGAATTCTCGACATAGCGAACTCATATTTGAACATCTCCGGACTGCTTCTACAAATTCTTTTCTTAATTCTTCCACAGTTTTATCCTTCCAAGGCATCTTTGCTTCTCCTTCGGATCTTTTGATGCCTTTATTTTACCATAAAACTGTACACTATGTCCTTACTCTACCTGTATACTATGTTACTACACTATACACATCGGTCGTCCGTATTCGTCTGCACAAATAATCAATATCAAATGAATATGATCGGGCATAATTACATAACAATCTACAATTAATGTAGAATAGATCAATGGGATTTTTAATAGCTTCATCTACAATATTTCCATATTGAGATAAAGGAACATCTTGCGGACGACACAATGGTCGCCCCTACCCTATCCCAAAAGTAATTTTTCCTTTCCGAAGCACATATCGTTATAAAATATGCTCCCGCAGAGCTATAATCATAATTTTCGAGCCGTGGGTGTTTCCTTTTCGGCAATTCGTTTGATCCGCTCATTTTTTGTTTATGAAATTACGCTCGGCTTATCATCAGCTCGATGTCTTCCTTTTCCTTATAGCCGACCGAGGTTTCTTTAACCTCGCCGTTTTTCATCACCACGAGGGTGGGAATGACGTTGACACCGAATTTTTCCGCAAGCTCAGGAGCCTGATCTACGTCAACCTTGCAAATTTTCGCGCGGTCGTCGTACTCGTCTGCGAGCTCCTCTATCGTCGGCGCGAGCATAGCGCACGGACCGCACCAAACCGCAAAAAAGTCGATAAGCACGGGAAGCTCGCACTTCATTACTTCCTCTTCGAAATTATCTTTTGTAAGAAATATTTCAGCCATTTTAACCTCTCCTTTTGTAGTATAGCAAGCAATGGCAAAATCCCTCAAATTCGGGATCCGCGATCTGCTCTCTGAACTCTTTACAAATGCACTTGTTATCCTCGGTACGCGCAAGACGGCAGGGACAGTACCCGCCGGTACGTTCCAGTCCCTCTTTTATAGTCTTTACCACTTTTTCGTCCGGATTTAACGTAACTTTTTTCATTTATTTTTCATAGACTCCTTCACCGCGTCAACAAACGCGCCGAATATACGGCGGGAATTTTCGTCAACCCTGAACGATCCTTCGGGATGCCACTGCACGCCGACAAAGAAAGGATGATCCGGAGCGTATACCGACTCGATCAGTCCGTCCTCCGAGATCGCCATGGGAGCGAGCGAAGGAGCGATGTCCTTTATCGCCTGATGATGTACGCTGTTGACCTTTATCGTCTTTTCGGGAATTATGCGGGATAGCGGAGTGCCCTCGATTATGTCAACCGAGTGAAGCATCTTTTCAAAAACGGGGCCCTCTGAATGGGTAACGTATTTTTCTCTCTGCGACGCAATATCCTGATAAAGCGTACCGCCGAGCATAACGTTCATTACCTGAATTCCGCGACAGATGCCGATAGACGGCTTTTTCTTTTCTATCGCCGCACGAACGAGAAGATTTTCAAACTCGTCTCTCGGGGGAGAGATCTTACGGCAGTAAGGCTGTACCTCCTCGCCGTAAAGACTCGGATGAACGTCAAAGCCTCCGCTGAAGATAATTCCGTCCACCGTGTCGGTAAGCTGATCCACTATCTCGGGATCTCCCGTCACCGGAAAAAGCATCGGGATCGCACCGCAGGCGAGCAGCGCGTTAAAATAAGTCGGTCGGGACCAGTATTTGTTGTCCTCGTGGTCTATCTGAAGGGTTATTCCCACTATCGGTTTTCTCATTTTAGTTACACCTCTCAATAAAACGCTATATTAAAATTATATATCCGCGCGGTATATTTGTCAACCTACGTATTCTCCGTTCGACCAGTTTCCTTGGCGTACAGAACCGCTGGCCCACGTGTAAGTTCCGTAGCCGTGGCGCTTGCCGTCCTTCCAGTTGCCTTTGTATATACTGCCGTCCGAATACTTCATCTCGCCGTAGCCGTTGCGTTTGCCGTTTTCCCAGTTACCTTTGTACCATCCGCCGTCGGAATACGTAGTTTCACCGTAGCCGCTTAACTGTCCGTCAACCTTATTCCCGCGGAACACCGTACCGTTGGAGTAATAAATAACAAACTGACCGTTTCCTTTGTTATTTGAATAGTAGCCCTCTTCTTTGGTTCCGTTGTTATATATATATGTACCGTATCCGTCACGTTTTCCGTCCTTCCAGTTTCCTTTGTATACGTCACCGTCAGAGTATGTCAGTTCTCCGTAGCCGTTGTATTTTCCGGTTTTCCAAGATCCTGTGTACGTTGCTCCGTCAGTATAGTACATCGTTCCTTGCACAAGCCCGTAACCGCATTCCCAGGTACCTTTATAAACTTTTCCGTCGCTAAAGACCATTTCTCCGTAACCGTCAGGCATACCGTTTACCATATTACCTGTATAAACGTCACCATCGTAATCACGCGTTCCATAGCCGGTAAAGGTCTCTTCTTTATGCTCTTCATTCAGATATTTGTTCGTTATGTAAGATGTTTCGCGCAAAAAGCTTTCCGCAGATTCGGAGAGAGTATCAGTCCAGCCGATAATAAACGCGGTAAGCGGGTCTACCGTGCTGCCCGAGTTCATTATGCTGTCGGGAAGATATTTTTCTGCTAATGCATCAACGTCATCGGGATAATAAAAATCTCTTGCTCCGTAAAGGTGGCACATCTCGTGGAACAGTGATCCGATTCCGTTTGAATAAAGGTTTATAGATTCGGTACCGATCAGTCCCGTCGGTTGATGGCTTGCGGTATCGCGTCCGCTTGTATTGAATATGAAAACGATAGGCGCGGATGATACCCCGCGGGACTCCTCAAGAGTGATCTGCGCGGTCGAAAAATCGCCGATTCCGGCTGAATTCAGCGCAGAATTCTTCCAGTTGCTCGTAACAACGCCCGCTTTGACGTCCTGCCCGCTCAAATCCGCATTATGATACCTGACCGAAAGATCAAGTGAAACTCCCGCACTTGCAGCTGCCTCTTTAATGCGCGTTATCTCGGCGGTCATATCGGATTTAACCGTTGATTCGGTAGCAGAATCCCATTTGCTGCTGTCGTCGCTGACGAAAATCGCGTTTATTTCAACGTCACCGCAAAATTCTTCGCAATAACCGCCGTCTATGTAATCGAGATATACGTTTTCACGCAACTCCTCGGGAACGTTTTTCAGTTTTTCAGAAACAGTCGTAACAACTCCCGTATCCGAGCCAACCCCGGACGGACTGTAGCCCTCCGCCTTTTGGCTGTCTATCTTGTCTCCTATATATCCAACCACCGCTACCAGTGCTATAAAATAAAACACTTTCTTTAAGCATCCGCCGGAAGATCCTTTTGAACTCATAAAATAACTCCATTTCGTTTTTATACGTTAATATTTTATTCTATTTGCACACAAAAGTCAATAGCTCTTGACTTTACAGAGACAATAATATATAATCATTGTAAGTAAATCCCATAATAGGAGGGTTAAAATGAAGGTGCTTCTCATCCTGTCTGACGGTATGCGTCCTGACGCGCTCGACGGACTTGATTTTATCGAAAAGCTCAAGAAAAACGGCTCGCACACCCTTGAGGCAAAAACGGTCATGCCGTCCGTTACCCTGCCCTGCCATATGTCGCTGTTTCACAGCGTCGATCCCGAGCGCCACGGCATCACCACAAATCTATACACGCCGCAGGTCCGCCCGATAAAAGGTATCTGCGAGCAGGTGAAGTCAGCGAAAAAAACAAGCGCATTCTTCTATAACTGGGAGGAGATACGTGACCTCGCGCGTCCCGGCTCGCTTATAAAGTCAGAATTTCTTTTCGGCAGAGTTTGGGGATACGAGCGTGCAAACCACACCCTCTGCGAGAGAGCAAAGGAATTTTTAAATTCTCCCGACGCATCGGATTTTACCTTCCTTTATCTCGGCTGGACAGACCTCGCAGGTCACAAATACGGCTGGATGAGCGAGGAATATATGTACGCGGTAAAAGAAACGATCTTGATGGTTGAGGACGTGATAAATTCCCTCCCCGACGATTTTGCAGTGATATTCACAGCAGATCACGGCGGCCACGGCAGAGATCACGGCTCGGATATGCCGGAGGATATGACCATACCCGTATTCTGCCTCGGAGCTCCGTTTGAGGCAGGCAAAAAGCTTGAAAACGTTTCCATCAAGGACATCGCACCAACAGTACTCAAACTGCTTGACGGCGAACCGGATGAGGAATGGGAAGGAAAAGCTCTCATATAAAAACAAATCTCCGCATTCTTATATCACTAAATTATGAAAAGATAAAACAATCCCCCGCACGTTTCAAAATTTGAACCGGACGGGGGATTTTATAATACATCAATATACCGAAACAGAGGTCGTTTCCTCGCTGTTTGAATTAGGCGCATTCAAAAGTTGCGCATTGTTTTTGACGGTTTCGATCAAATTCTGCGCCGCCGCGCGCCCGATGTCGTAAAGTGCAAACGTGTCGTTGATTCTGACAAAGAAAACGTATCCGTTCGTAACTACGATAAAGAAATGCGCAAAATGATCGAATATTTCACAGAGCAGTACGAAAAGAGAAAGTTAGACGAATACAAACCGCTTGATTTAAGTGAAATAAAAAAGCGTATAAAAGAATAAATCATCTAAAGTTATTTATTAAAAAATCCGCGTTTGAAACGCGGATTTTTGTTTTTCCGAAGGACTTGTTCTCGTCGCGACACCGCAAAGCCGAGGATAATTTCGGCTTTGCTACGCTCCTCGGTCATCGCGGCTCTGCCGTGCCCCCGGCACGTCATTCACTGCCGCTCCTTCAAGTCCTTCTATTTATATCCCTGCCAAAAAAAGATAGCCTAACGCATATGCGTTAGGCTATCTTTTTTTGGCAGGGATATAAATAGAAGGACTTGAAGGAGCGGCAGTGAATGACGTGCCGGGGGCACGGCAGAGCCGCGATGACCGAGGAGCGTAGCAAAGCCGAAATTATCCTCGGCTTTGCGGTGTCGCGACGAGAACAAGTCCTTCGGAAAAACAAAAATCCGCGTTTCAAACGCGGATTTTTTAATAAATAACTTTAGATGATTTATTCTTTTATACGCTTTTTTATTTCACTTAAATCAAGCGGTTTGTATTCGTCTAACTTTCTCTTTTCGTACTGCTCTGTGAAATATTCGATCATTTTGCGCATTTCTTTATCGTAGTTACGAACGGATACGTTTTCTTTGTCAGAATCAACGACACGTTTGCACTTTACGACATCGGGCGCGCGGCGGCGCAGAATTTGATCGAAACCGTCAAAAACAATGCGCAACTTTTGAATGCGCCTAATTCAAACAGCGAGGAAACGACCTCTGTTTCGGTATATTGATGTATTATAAAATCCCCCGTCCGGTTCAAATTTTGAAACGTGCGGGGGATTGTTTTATCTTTTCATAATTTAGTGATATAAGAATGCGGAGATTTGTTTTTATATGAGAGCTTTTCCTTCCCATTCCTCATCCGGTTCGCCGTCAAGCAGTTTGAGTACTGTTGGTGCGATGTCCTTGATGGAAACGTTTTCAAGCTTTTTGCCTGCCTCAAACGGAGCTCCGAGGCAGAATACGGGTATGGTCATATCCTCCGGCATATCCGAGCCGTGATCTCTGCCGTGGCCGCCGTGATCTGCTGTGAATATCACTGCAAAATCGTCGGGGAGGGAATTTATCACGTCCTCAACCATCAAGATCGTTTCTTTTACCGCGTACATATATTCCTCGCTCATCCAGCCGTATTTGTGACCTGCGAGGTCTGTCCAGCCGAGATAAAGGAAGGTAAAATCCGATGCGTCGGGAGAATTTAAAAATTCCTTTGCTCTCTCGCAGAGGGTGTGGTTTGCACGCTCGTATCCCCAAACTCTGCCGAAAAGAAATTCTGACTTTATAAGCGAGCCGGGACGCGCGAGGTCACGTATCTCCTCCCAGTTATAGAAGAATGCGCTTGTTTTTTTCGCTGACTTCACCTGCTCGCAGATACCTTTTATCGGGCGGACCTGCGGCGTGTATAGATTTGTGGTGATGCCGTGGCGCTCGGGATCGACGCTGTGAAACAGCGACATATGGCAGGGCAGGGTAACGGACGGCATGACCGTTTTTGCCTCAAGGGTGTGCGAGCCGTTTTTCTTGAGCTTTTCGATAAAATCAAGTCCGTCGAGCGCGTCAGGACGCATACCGTCAGACAGGATGAGAAGCACCTTCATTTTAACCCTCCTATTATGGGATTTACTTACAATGATTATATATTATTGTCTCTGTAAAGTCAAGAGCTATTGACTTTTGTGTGCAAATAGAATAAAATATTAACGTATAAAAACGAAATGGAGTTATTTTATGAGTTCAAAAGGATCTTCCGGCGGATGCTTAAAGAAAGTGTTTTATTTTATAGCACTGGTAGCGGTGGTTGGATATATAGGAGACAAGATAGACAGCCAAAAGGCGGAGGGCTACAGTCCGTCCGGGGTTGGCTCGGATACGGGAGTTGTTACGACTGTTTCTGAAAAACTGAAAAACGTTCCCGAGGAGTTGCGTGAAAACGTATATCTCGATTACATAGACGGCGGTTATTGCGAAGAATTTTGCGGTGACGTTGAAATAAACGCGATTTTCGTCAGCGACGACAGCAGCAAATGGGATTCTGCTACCGAATCAACGGTTAAATCCGATATGACCGCCGAGATAACGCGCATTAAAGAGGCAGCTGCAAGTGCGGGAGTTTCACTTGATCTTTCGGTCAGGTATCATAATGCGGATTTGAGCGGGCAGGACGTCAAAGCGGGCGTTGTTACGAGCAACTGGAAGAATTCTGCGCTGAATTCAGCCGGAATCGGCGATTTTTCGACCGCGCAGATCACTCTTGAGGAGTCCCGCGGGGTATCATCCGCGCCTATCGTTTTCATATTCAATACAAGCGGACGCGATACCGCAAGCCATCAACCGACGGGACTGATCGGTACCGAATCTATAAACCTTTATTCAAACGGAATCGGATCACTGTTCCACGAGATGTGCCACCTTTACGGAGCAAGAGATTTTTATTATCCCGATGACGTTGATGCATTAGCAGAAAAATATCTTCCCGACAGCATAATGAACTCGGGCAGCACGGTAGACCCGCTTACCGCGTTTATTATCGGCTGGACTGATACTCTCTCCGAATCTGCGGAAAGCTTTTTGCGCGAAACATCTTACATAACGAACAAATATCTGAATGAAGAGCATAAAGAAGAGACCTTTACCGGCTATGGAACGCGTGATTACGATGGTGACGTTTATACAGGTAATATGGTAAACGGTATGCCTGACGGTTACGGAGAAATGGTCTTTAGCGACGGAAAAGTTTATAAAGGTACCTGGGAATGCGGTTACGGGCTTGTGCAAGGAACGATGTACTATACTGACGGAGCAACGTACACAGGATCTTGGAAAACCGGAAAATACAACGGCTACGGAGAACTGACATACTCTGACGGTGACGTATACAAAGGAAACTGGAAGGACGGAAAACGTGACGGATACGGTACATATATATATAACAACGGAACCAAAGAAGAGGGCTACTATTCAAATAACAAAGGAAACGGTCAGTTTGTTATTTATTACTCCAACGGTACGGTGTTCCGCGGGAATAAGGTTGACGGACAGTTAAGCGGCTACGGTGAAACTACGTATTCCGACGGCGGATGGTACAAAGGTAACTGGGAAAACGGCAAACGCAACGGCTACGGCGAGATGAAGTATTCGGACGGCAGTATATACAAAGGCAACTGGAAGGACGGCAAGCGCCACGGCTACGGAACTTACACGTGGGCCAGCGGTTCTGTACGCCAAGGAAACTGGTCGAACGGAGAATACGTAGGTTGACAAATATACCGCGCGGATATATAATTTTAATATAGCGTTTTATTGAGAGGTGTAACTAAAATGAGAAAACCGATAGTGGGAATAACCCTTCAGATAGACCACGAGGACAACAAATACTGGTCCCGACCGACTTATTTTAACGCGCTGCTCGCCTGCGGTGCGATCCCGATGCTTTTTCCGGTGACGGGAGATCCCGAGATAGTGGATCAGCTTACCGACACGGTGGACGGAATTATCTTCAGCGGAGGCTTTGACGTTCATCCGAGTCTTTACGGCGAGGAGGTACAGCCTTACTGCCGTAAGATCTCTCCCCCGAGAGACGAGTTTGAAAATCTTCTCGTTCGTGCGGCGATAGAAAAGAAAAAGCCGTCTATCGGCATCTGTCGCGGAATTCAGGTAATGAACGTTATGCTCGGCGGTACGCTTTATCAGGATATTGCGTCGCAGAGAGAAAAATACGTTACCCATTCAGAGGGCCCCGTTTTTGAAAAGATGCTTCACTCGGTTGACATAATCGAGGGCACTCCGCTATCCCGCATAATTCCCGAAAAGACGATAAAGGTCAACAGCGTACATCATCAGGCGATAAAGGACATCGCTCCTTCGCTCGCTCCCATGGCGATCTCGGAGGACGGACTGATCGAGTCGGTATACGCTCCGGATCATCCTTTCTTTGTCGGCGTGCAGTGGCATCCCGAAGGATCGTTCAGGGTTGACGAAAATTCCCGCCGTATATTCGGCGCGTTTGTTGACGCGGTGAAGGAGTCTATGAAAAATAAATGAAAAAAGTTACGTTAAATCCGGACGAAAAAGTGGTAAAGACTATAAAAGAGGGACTGGAACGTACCGGCGGGTACTGTCCCTGCCGTCTTGCGCGTACCGAGGATAACAAGTGCATTTGTAAAGAGTTCAGAGAGCAGATCGCGGATCCCGAATTTGAGGGATTTTGCCATTGCTTGCTATACTACAAAAGGAGAGGTTAAAATGGCTGAAATATTTCTTACAAAAGATAATTTCGAAGAGGAAGTAATGAAGTGCGAGCTTCCCGTGCTTATCGACTTTTTTGCGGTTTGGTGCGGTCCGTGCGCTATGCTCGCGCCGACGATAGAGGAGCTCGCAGACGAGTACGACGACCGCGCGAAAATTTGCAAGGTTGACGTAGATCAGGCTCCTGAGCTTGCGGAAAAATTCGGTGTCAACGTCATTCCCACCCTCGTGGTGATGAAAAACGGCGAGGTTAAAGAAACCTCGGTCGGCTATAAGGAAAAGGAAGACATCGAGCTGATGATAAGCCGAGCGTAATTTCATAAACAAAAAATGAGCGGATCAAACGAATTGCCGAAAAGGAAACACCCACGGCTCGAAAATTATGATTATAGCTCTGCGGGAGCATATTTTATAACGATATGTGCTTCGGAAAGGAAAAATTACTTTTGGGATAGGGTAGGGGCGACCATTGTGTCGTCCGCAAGATGTTCCTTTATCTCAATATGGAAATATTGTAGATGAAGCTATTAAAAATCCCATTGATCTATTCTACATTAATTGTAGATTGTTATGTAATTATGCCCGATCATATTCATTTGATATTGATTATTTGTGCAGACGAATACGGACGACCGATGTGTATAGTGTAGTAACATAGTATACAGGTAGAGTAAGGACATAGTGTACAGTTTTATGGTAAAATAAAGGCATCAAAAGATCCGAAGGAGAAGCAAAGATGCCTTGGAAGGATAAAACTGTGGAAGAATTAAGAAAAGAATTTGTAGAAGCAGTCCGGAGATGTTCAAATATGAGTTCGCTATGTCGAGAATTCGGAATAACGCGAACGACCGGATACAAATGGTTAGCAAGATACGAGAACAACGAAAATCTATCAGACCGAAGTCGGCGCCCAAACACTACAGCAAATAAAACGCCGGAGGAAACCGAACATCAAATTATAGAAGTTCGTTTAAAGCACCCCGGTTGGGGAGCGAAAAAGATCAAGGTATCTCTCGAAAACAAGGGAATAGAAATGCCTTGTATAAAAACGGTAAACAACATTTTAAATCGTTACGGCTGCATTTCAAAAGAAGAGTCCTTAAAGCACAAGGCTTTTGTTCGTTTTGAAAAAGAACGATGCAATGAGATGTGGCAAACAGACTTTAAGGGCGAATTCAAAATGCAAGACGGTAACTATTGTTTTCCGTTAGATATTTTTGATGATCATAGCAGATTCGTTATTAAGATAAAGCCTTCGGAAAGCACGTCAAACCTTGTACTACCTACATTTAGAGAAGCTTTTTATGAATACGGACTGCCGGATTCTGTGCTTTCTGACAACGGAGCGCAGTTTGCAGGGTTTCGTCAAGGATATACGCAGTTTGAAAAATGGCTTTTGAACCACGATGTATTACCTATTCACGGACGTATAAAGCATCCTCAAACTCAAGGCAAGATAGAACGTTTTCACAGAACTATGAATCAAGAGCTGTTAAAACATTATACACCAAAGAATATTGACGATGCAGAACGCGTGTTCAATCAATGGAGAGACGGTTACAACAACGAGCGTCCCCATGAGGCATTGGGAATGAGGTGTCCGGCGGAAATATATATTCCAAGCACTCGTGCCTATTGCGACCAAGTAAAAAAGCATGAATATGGCGGTGAACACCATGTGATCAAGGTAAATTCTTGGGGTTATGTCAGGTTTGACCGTTGGCAAGTCTACTTGAGTGAAACCATGATAGACGAGTACGTAGAGTTCAGACCCGGTTCAAACGGAGAAACCTTTGTTGCGTGTTACCGTAATTTTGTGATCGGAGAATTTGACGTACATACAGGCAAGCTTTTACACCGTAAAATCCAGCGGATTTGAGCTCGCGCCGCATTGGAAAGTCTCTCTTCGCTTCGCTCCGTTCACCTTTCCAATGCGATTCTCTGTATTTCTATATGTGTATACCATGTCCTTGCACAACTTGTTTACAATCTTACTCTTGACACAATGGTCGCCCCTACAATGTCACGGGTAATACAACAGTTAAAAGGGTATATTACAAAACGTATAGGTCGTTCTGTTTGGCAAAAATTATTCTACGACCACATAATCCGTAACCATGAGGATTACGAAGAACACGTAAAGTATATCTACGAAAATCCGATGTATTGGCAGTATGACGAATTATATTGAAAACAGAACATCCCCGATAGATTAAATCTGTTGGGGATGTTCTGCTATGCTAATATTTCATCAAACGATGCATTTAATATTTCCTTTATTAAAATGACTTCATCCACATATAAATGTCGCTGTCCTACTTCGATTTTTGCAACAGCACTTCGGGTAATATCGCATCCTCGTAATTGTAATTGTGTTGCTAAATTTTCTTGTGTCAATCCCTTGAGTTCACGAATATTACGAATGTTTTTCCCAACTCGTTTTTCAACAAAGATATCCATTATTACTCTCTCTTTGCGCTTATTTCGGAACAAAGCCTTGACAATATTATATCTTTGTGATACAATAACGTTGCACCTATATAGGTGCAATATCGAGTAATAAGGAGAAACTTGGACTATGAAAGGTAAAAGAAAAGCAGAAGCCGTTGGAAGTGGCGTAGGTGTAGTTGCCGGTGCTGCGGCTGGCGCAAAGCTTGGAGCAAGCATCGGGATAGCAGTAGGCGGTCCGATAGGAGCTATCGCAGGAACGGTTCCTTGTGCAATTGTAGGAGGTATAATTGGATTATTGGGCGGTAATAAAATAGGTAGTGAAGTTGATAGACGAAAAAAGTAATTTGTGCATCACAAAACAAGGCACTTGCAACCGGATGGAAAGCAAGTGCTTTGTTTTATAAACATCGATAGAATATTTAACGTAAATTAAAATTTGGAACTATCTTATCCCCCTGCTTCCTGCGCTTTTCTTTTAAAGTTCGTTTAGAACCTTCGAGTAGAGCTGGCAGGTTATGCCGCTGTTTGCTTTAATACTTAGTTTCGTCTAAACTTTTAGGCTCACTTCTTCTTGTTTGCCTCACCTATTTTCTTTATTACCACAACGGATATGAATTTTTCCAGAATTAAAGCACTATCTCCTCGTATATTTTCGGGATCACTTTGGTTTCAACGTCAAAATCGTGTGCTGACAGGCAGTCAAGCATACCGATATGTATCGGGACGGTGAATTTTGCGCCCACCCGCTCGGCAAACCTTGCGGCATCGGTCATGTTCATATTGTTTCCTACGCCGTTTACCGGCAAAAACAGCGCGTAAATATCGCCCTTGACGTCGTCGAATATTTCTTCGTTATAAAGGGTGTCGCCGGTGACGTAATACCGCTTGCCCGATCTGTCCTCGATTATAACTCCTATGGCGGACGGGTCGCTGTGCTCCGCCTTTACTGCGGTGAATTTGAGCCCGCCCTCGCTCCAGGTCGTGCGGCGGTTGAAATTAACGTAGTTGTTCCCGCCGCCTGTTTGCCGAACCTCGTCAAACACCGAGCGCGGAGACAGGACGGTAATCCTGCTGTCAGCCGTTATAAATCTTTTCGCCGTCTCGGGGTCGTAGTGGTCGAGATGATCGTGGGTAAAGATCATCACGTTCGGCTTGACAGAGAAAAAGCGATCGTCTATTTTTTGCTTGCGGTGGTAACTTGGGTTGCTTTCCCCCACGCTGTCAGAAAGATACGGGTCTATCATAACGGTAAAACCGTTTTCTTCAAACATGAGTCCCGCCTGACCTAAAAAAGTAATTTTCATAGTGATCTCCGTTTCAAGGACGTTACCTATATTTTACCGAAGCAATATGAACTCTTTATTAATTGTAGTGATTTTTTTGCTTTCGGAGAAGATATTTTATATTTTCGGGAATTTTAAGGTCACCTTGAACAGGTCGCCGTCAACGGTGAGACGCATACTGCCGCCTTGCAGTTCGGTCAGGCTTTGCGCGATGGAAAGCCCGAGACCGTTGCCCTCGGTGGTTCGGGATGCATCGCCGCGCACGAAGCGCTCGGTCAGCTCCTCGGGAGACACGGTAAGCTGTTCTTTTGAGGTATTTTTAAAGGTGAATACCGCGCTGTCTCCGTCGTCGTCAAGCAAGAGATAAACCCGCGAGCCGGGCAGGGAATATTTGACCGCGTTGTTCATCAGATTTTCAAACACGCGCCAGATTCGGCGGCTGTCGGTCATTATTCTGATCTCTCCCTCGGGGGCGGAGGTCACGAGATGCAGGTCGGCGGAGCTGCATTTTTGCTCGAATTCGCCTGCCGTTTGAGTAAGCAGTACTTTCGCGTCGCACGGGGCGAGGTCAACGTCAAGATTTCCGCTTGCCGCCTTTGACGCTTCCACAAGATCGTCAAGCAGACGCTTCAGATGCTCGGATTTTCGCATGAGAACCTCGGAATATTCCTTGTGATTTTGAGAATTGCACTCCTCTTTTGTGATAAGATCGGCGTAGTTTATAATAGAGGTGAGCGGGGTTTTTATGTCGTGAGAAACGTTGGTGATAAGCTCGGTCTTCATTCTCTCGCTTTGCAGACGCTTTTCCACCGCGGCTGACATTCCGCCGGCAATACTGTTCAGGTTTTCACCGTGGCGCTTCAGTGCGCCAAACATTATCGAGGTGTCAATGCGGTGATCGAACTCTCCGCGAGACAACGCCTGACCGCCTGCCTCAATCCCGCGCAGATACACTGCGGCGGCGATGATAAGCGGGATAAATATTATCCGTTCGATTATCCATATGATTATTATCACGTCTCTGTCATCCGATACCGCGCTTAAAAAGAGCTCGGCGCAGAGAAGTAAAAATACCCAAAAAACGGTACGCCATACCGTCGGAAGTCCGGAGAACACGGCGCGGCATTTTACTGATACGTTTTTGAATACCATAACGGCAAATGCGATAACTCGGTAGCAAACGGTGTTTTTTATCAGATTTTTCTGCTTTACTCTCGCGGCAAGACTTACGAGAATTCCAAGAAGCAACGCTGAGACAGCCGCCAATATAAGAATGGATGCAATTACCCCTGCGTAATCATAATACCGTATATTCCAGTCAAGATCAGCTACGACACCTATTGCGAGATATACCGCAAAGATCACCGCCGCAAGCAGCAGGTCAAAGGGTACGGAGTTAAGCGGGCCGGGGTGAAGACCGTCCGAATACGGCTCGCGCGCCGAAACGCTCATAAGGATTATACATAATATCACCGCAGACAGAGCCGAGCAGATGCTTACCGCTATTACGGCATAACGCACCGAATATACAAATTCAAGCCGTGTGTATTCCGCACGGTACTCGTCGTGCTCGGGAAGTCCGTCGTCTAAGTTCACGCAGAACGTATAAATATCATACGTTGAGGTAAACGGCACGCTTGACCACGTGCCTATATATTTAATATATTTAGTATTTTCTATGTCGGGACGATCGTCTTGTTCAACAGTAAAGTAGAAATGGTGCTGCCAAAAGTTGTTGTTTATCGTGATGTCATCCTTTACGTTGGTTGATACCAGCTTTCCGGTTTCAGAGTATATGGCAAAGTTCAGATTAGAATTTTCTTTTCCGTAGATTATAGGATATTTATCCTCGCTTACGTTGATCGTTCTTTCTGCATACTGAATTAAATCATTACCTATATTTTCTTCTATGATTAGGTCTATCTGCTTTTCTATCGGCACGCTGTAAACGTTACGGTCGTAAAATACCATGGCGGCTAAAGCACTGCCTAAAGCGAGCGATACCGATAAAACGAAAAGTATCACCATAGTTATCTTCGCCGCTTTGCTTCTTAACTTGTTTTTCATAAAAAATTTCCCTCCTTCAATATAACTTTCAACTTTCCACTTTCAATTTTCAACTTTCAATTACGTACCCATGACCCCATATTGCCTTTATGTATCTCGGCTCAGCCGGATTTATTTCTATCTTTTCCCTTATGTGGCGGACGTGCACGGCAATGGTGTTTTCGGTGGTGGAGGCGGGAGCCTCTTTCCATATCGCGCGGTATATGTCTCTCGGAGAAAAGACCTTGCCGGGGGAGGACATAAGTAATTTCAGTATCTCGTATTCTGTCGGCGTGAGCGAGACCGCCTCTCCGTCTACCGTGACCGTCTTTTTGCAGTCGTCCAGCTCTATTCCGCCGATGGAATATCCGTTCGGCTTGACGCTTCCTGCGCCAAGCTGCATATAACGGCGGAGCTGTGAGCCGACTCGCGCGGTTACCTCGGCGGGATTGAACGGCTTGGTTACGTAATCGTCCGCGCCTACGTTAAGTCCGAGTATTTTGTCCGAGTCCTCGCTTTTCGCGGTGAGCAGGATCACGGGCACGTTGCTCGTCTCCCGCAACTTTACCATGGCGGAAATTCCGTCAAGCTCGGGCATCATCACGTCCATAAGAATCAGGTGCAGTTCCTCGCGCGCCGCTACCTCAAGTGCTTCTTTGCCGCTGTACGCCTCAAATAGACGGTATGAGGGGCTTGAGAGATATATTTTCAGCGCGTTTACGATGTCGCGGTCGTCGTCACAGATAAGAATGTTGTACACGGTTTGCCTCCTTTGGTGATTTCCTTGATATTATTATAACCGATGTATGATTAATTTGAAAGACGGTAAACCATTAAGATTTGATTAATATGTTTCAAGGAATAACAAAAAGGTACCTTGCGGTACCTTTTTGTTGGTATCATTCAGTTCTCGCTTCCCTCGTGGAGCAGGGCGGTGAGGGCTTCGCGGTCGCCGGATTTGATGGCGGACGAGTACTTTTGAAGTATCGCGATAAAAGAGTCAAGCTCTGTGGCGAGATCTTCTGCGTTGAGCAAGAACAGCTCCGACCAGAGTCCCTCGTTGAGCTTTGCTACCTGGATCATATTGGTCAGGCTTCTGCCGTAAAATCCGTCGCTTTCCGCGGCAACGGGACTTTTCAGAAGCGCGTTTGAAATAACGTGGGTAAGCTGTGAGGTATAGGCAATCATGCTGTCGTGCTTTTCCGGCGTGCAAACGCGGAATTTTTCAAATCCGAGCGGCGCGAGTGCCTTTTTCGTGCGGTCAAGCAGGGAGATACTGTCAAACACGGGAGGCACTATGACCATAGAAGCGCCGACGAATATATCGGGGCGGGAAGCGGCGATTCCTTTCTGCCGTCCGCCTGCCATCGGATGTCCGCCGATGAACACGAATCCGTGCTTTTCAGCCATCTCAAATCCGACCTCGCAGATAGGCTTTTTAACTCCGCAAAAGTCGATAACGAGTGAATCTTTTTTGAACGCCGCCGCGTGAGTGCGTATAAAATCCACGGTTGCGCTCGGGGGAGCGCAGAGAAGAACGAGCTCGCATTCAGCGAGATTTTCCTCGGTCAGACGCGCGTCAGACGCGCCGAGAAGGGACGCGGCGTATCCCGCGTTTATATCCGGGTCGTAGCTGTAAACGGTGTGTCCCGCCGCCTTGTACGCCTTTGCGGCAGATCCGCCTATAAGTCCGAGACCTACTATTCCGACTATCATCAGAGGATCGCCTCCCTGACGCGGAGAACGCATTTCATAAGATCGTCAAACTGCTCGGGAGTGAGGGACTGCGGTCCGTCGCAGAGAGCTTTGGCGGGATCGTTGTGAACCTCTATCATAAGTCCGTCAGCTCCGACAGCCGCCGCCGCAAGCGCGAGAGGCTTGACAAGGCGCGCCTTTCCGCAGGCGTGGCTCGGGTCAATGATGATAGGAAGATGAGTCATTTCCTTGAGCACGGGAACGGCGGAAACGTCAAGAGTGTTTCTCGTCGCAGTCTCAAAGGTGCGGATGCCACGCTCGCAGAGGATAATATCCTCGTTACCGCCAGCCATGATGTACTCGGCACTCATAAGAAGCTCGTCTACCGTGTTGGCAAGTCCGCGCTTGAGAAGTATAGGCTTCTTAATGGTGCCGAGCTCCTTGAGAAGCTCAAAGTTCTGCATATTTCTCGCGCCGACCTGAATTATATCAACGTCCTCGAAAAGAGGCAGGTGGTTTGCGTTCATTATCTCGGTGACTATCGGAAGGCCGGTCTTTTCCTTTGCTATCTTGAGCAGCTCAATACCGTCCGCTTTAAGACCCTGGAAGTCATAGGGAGAGGTGCGGGGCTTGAACGCGCCGCCGCGGAGAACGCT
>CAZGHD010000021.1:0-23606 GCA_964525525.1 uncultured Lachnospiraceae bacterium
GCGCCTCTCTGCCCTTTTGATGAAGGCTTGAGGGATTGCCCCATCCGTCCTCAAAGAAAGGGAGCATAGCTTCTCTTACCGATTTTGAAACCGGAGTAGTTGCCGCATTGTCTGCATATACAAATCGTTTCAAGAAACAAATACCTCTTTATCTATATAAGTTTAAATTGCAATTCTACTGCACTATATATAATACACTAATTTTGTATATATTTCAAGAGTTAGATACACATAAGATGTGTTAATTTTTTATGAACGAAAAAATGATATTATTTTTTGTCTTTTTTTATTGACAAACTTCGGTTAATGCTTTATAATTTTATATAATATCATTATTTGTTTTGGAATATCAAAACGACGGAGGTTACTTATGTATTATCTTGGTATTGACCTCGGCGGTACTAACATTGCTATCGGTATCGTCGACGAGAACTACAACATCCTTGTAAAGGACAGCGTTCCCACCGGTGCTGAGCGCGAAGGCCGCGAAGTTATCCGCGATATGGCTGATCTTTGCAAAAAGCTTCTTGCTTCCCAGAATCTGACCGTAGATCAGATCGAGTACGCAGGTATCGCTACTCCCGGTACTGCTAACAGCGACACCGGCGTAGTTGAGTACGCAAACAACCTTAACTTTGAAAATTTCCCGATCGCCGACATTCTCAAAGAGTTCCTCGGCATCAAAAACGTATATATTGAAAACGACGCTAACGCAGCCGCTCTCGGTGAGGCTGTTGCAGGCGCGGCTAAGGGTACCAGACATTCTGTTATGATCACCCTCGGTACCGGTGTTGGCGGCGGTATCATTATCGACCACAAGGTATATTCCGGCTTCAACCACGCAGGCGCAGAGCTCGGTCACATCGTTATCGAGCACGAAGGCGTTCAGTGTAACTGCGGCCGTAAGGGCTGCTGGGAAGCATATTCTTCCGCACCCAGCCTCGTTCGCATGACCAAAGAGAAGATCGAAGAGTGCCGCGCAAACGGTACCAAGACTCTCCTTGAGGACGAGATCGGCGGCGACCTTTCTAACGTTTCCGCAAAGACTGCTTTCGCAGTTATGAAGGCATCCGGCGACAAGGCAGCTACCGAAGTAGTTGAAAAGTACATCGCTTACCTCGGAACCGGTATCGCTAACATCATCAACATCTTCCAGCCCGAGATTCTCACCATCGGCGGCGGCGTATGCAAGGAAGGCGACAACCTCCTCGTTCCGCTTATGAACAACATCAACGCACAGCGTTACACCCGCGGTGACAGCAAGCAGACCGTTATCAAGGTTGCTTCTCTCGGTAACGACGCAGGTATCATCGGTGCAGCTGCACTCGGTATCGCTAAGCTCGGCTGATAAAATCATTTGACGCAAAAAACGACTGTCCTCATCGGACAGTCGTTTTTTATTTAATAAGTTTATTAAGTCTTTCTTCCTCTTTCTTCACAGCATCGGGAGACGGCTCGGGAATATCCGCAAACGGGAATTCTATCCCCATCTTGTCGTACTTCATTTGGCACATTTTCTTAAACGGCAGAAGTTCTATCTTATCGACACACGAATATCTGCGCGCAAGACCCGCAAGCTCATTCCCTGCCTCATCCGTATCGTTCAGCCCAGGGATTATCACTCGGCGAAGCACCGTAGAAATATTGAATTTTTCAAGTAAGTCAAGGAATTTCACAGCGTCGGAATATTTCATCCCCGTGTATTTCTGATACTTTTCGTCATCCTGATATTTTATATCAAGCAACACAAAATCAGTAAGAGAAAGGAGCTTTTCAACCTCGCCGTTTATTATGCACCCCGAGGTGTCAAGGCAGGTGGTTATTCCCGCGTCGCGGCAAAGCGCGAACAGCTCGCACAGAAATTCCGCCTGACACAGCGGTTCTCCGCCCGAAGCGGTGATTCCGCCGTCTTTTCCAAAATACGACTTGTACCTCGCGATTTTTCTAAACACATCATCCGGCGTCATTTTAACTCCGCCCGAAAAATCGCGCGTGTCGGGATTGTGACAGCATCCGCACGAAAGCGGACATCCCTGCATGAAAACTACGCATCTAAGCCCCGGCCCGTCAAGCGCGCCGAGAGACTCAAAAGAATGTATGCGGCCTATCATAACGCAGTGTGGAAGGTACGGGAAATGACCTCAAGCTGATGCTTTTTAGAGAGTTTTACAAAGTTGACTGCATATCCCGAAACACGAACGGTAAGGTTCGGATACTTCTCGGGATGCTCGTACGCATCCATCAAGGTCTCGCGATTTAAGACGTTGACGTTGAGGTGATGCGCGCCCTGCTTAAAATATCCGTCAAGCATAGAAACGAGGTTTTTCCGTCTTGACTCGGTATCACGACCGAGAGTATCGGGAGTGATGGAGAAGGTATTCGAAATACCGTCGCGGCAGTCACTGTACGACAGCTTTGCAACAGAGTTGAGCGCGGAAAGCGCGCCGTTTTCTTCCCTGCCGTGCATGGGATTTGCGCCCGGCGCGAACGGAGCACCTGCGGGGCGTCCGTCCGGGGTAGCTCCCGTGTTTTCGCCGTACATTACGTTTGAAGTAATGGTCAGCACAGACAGAGTATGCTCTGCGTTGCGGTACGCAGGAGTCTTGCGGAGTTCTTCAATGGTAGCGTGAGTAAGTTCGCAGGCGATCGAGTCAACACGGTCGTCGTCATTACCGTATTTCGGGAAATCTCCCTCGGTTTCGAAATCAACGATGTATCCGTTTTCATCGCGGATAGGCTTAACTTTCGCATATTTTACCGCAGACAGCGAGTCTGTGATTACAGAAAGTCCCGCGATGCCGAACGCCATAAAACGGTGAACGTGAGTGTCGTGCAGCGCCATCTGAGATTTCTCGTACGCGTATTTATCGTGTATGCAGTGGATCGCGTTCATCGTATTGACGTACAGGCGGCAGAGCCACTCGCGGTAGCTTTCAAATCGCTCGACCACGCGATCGTAGTCAAGATATTCGCCGTCCATTACCTCAGTCTGCGGGCCAAGGTGCATCTTTGCGGTAATATCGTAACCGCCGTTGAGCGCAAGAAGGAACAGCTTGGGGAGATTGCATCTCGCACCGAAGAACTGCATCTGCTTGCCGACCTTCATTGCCGAAACGCAGCACGCGATAGCGTAGTCATCACCGTAAAGCGGACGCATAAGGTCGTCGCTCTCATACTGGATAGAGTCTGTCTCAATCGAGAGCTCTGCACAAAATTCCTTAAACGCCTCAGGGAGCGAATTCGACCAAAGAACGGTAAGATTCGGCTCGGGCGCGGGACCGAGATTGCGGAGAGTATTGAGAACTCTGAACGAATTTTTGGTAACGAGAGTGCGTCCGTCCTCCGCCATACCGCCGATACCCTCGGTGATCCACATCGGGTCTCCGCCGAAAAGCTCGTTGTAATCGGGCGTTCTGAGCTGACGCGCCATACGGAGCTTCATAACGAAGTCGTCCATTATCTCCTGCGCGCCGACCTCGTCAAGAGTACCCTCGGCAAAATCGCGCTCAAAATAAATATCAATAAAGGTGCTGACGCGTCCAAGCGACATCGCCGCGCCGTTCTGCTCTTTTATTGCGGCAAGATAGCCAAAGTACAGCCACTGTACCGCTTCACGCGCGTTCTCTGCGGGGCGGGAAATGTCGTAACCGTAAAGCGCCGCCATTTCCTTCATTTTTCCAAGGAAGCTGATCTGCTGGAATATCTCCTCGGTGAGCTTTATGTTCTCCATAGTGAGATTTTCCGCGCTGATTTTAGCCTTGTCAGCTTTTTTACACTTGATAAGATAGTCAATACCGTAAAGCGCAACACGGCGGTAATCGCCGATCACTCTGCCTCTGCCGTAAGCATCAGGCAGACCGGTTATCAGCTTTGCAGATCGAGCCGCGCGCATCTCGTCGGTATAGATGCGGAAAACACCGTCGTTATGAGTGGTGCGGTAGGTAAATTCATCCTCTATGCGCTCGCTGAGCTTGTATCCGTAAGCCTCGCACGCCTGGCGAGCCATTCTGATTCCGCCAAAAGGATTAACACCTCTGACAAGCGGTTTTGACGTCTGAATACCAACGATTATCTCGTTCTCCTTGTCAAGATAACCCGGCGCGTAGTGAGTAAGCGAGGAAACGGTAGAAGTATCCACTCCGAGTACGCCGCCGAACTGGCGCTCCACCTCAAAAAGTCCCGAGAGTCTGGAAAACAGATTTTTCGTTCTCTCGGTAGGGCCTGCAAGGAATTCCGAGCCGCCCTCGTAGGGCTTGTAATTTTTAAGTATAAAGTCACGCACGTCGATCTCTTTGTCCCAGCTGCCGGTGACAAAAGATCTCCAAGCGGTTTTGTTTTCCATAATATATATCCTCCTTTTCAAAGATAGGTAATAATCAAAAAACATAAAAGGCGATCCTGCACTTGTGCGGGATCGCCCAGACGGTCGGCTAAACTACACCTGCGTTCCATTGTGGTGCTCCACAAGTTCCGTCAGTCACACAAGTGTTTTATTTACATAAATATTGTAACATACCCGCCCCTATTTTGTCAAGGGGCGGGTATGAACATTTTATTCATTTATGGATGTGATTTTTCGTGCACCTGCACAAAAATTACCAATAGAGATTTACGTCTCTGCAGTCAACGAGAGAAACGTCCTCTTTTGAAGAACGGTTCTTGTTTCCGCACAGCTTGAGCCCGTCAATGCTTCTGCACTGAATAGCCACTCTCGTGTCAGGGCTGGAGATGTCGTTTGCGCCAATGCTGACGTTCTTTATCTGCGGGCGCGGCGCGCGGTTTTCTGCCGAAATACCGACCTCTATACCGCCGACCCCGTCGGGACGCTCAAGATGAGCGCAATTACGCACTACGTTATCCTCTATTACTATATCCGAGGGAACTGCACCCTCTCTCCACGCCGCCTCTGCATACGAACAAATAGGAGTGCTCATTATGTTTTCAAAAACATTGTTCTGTATACGCACGAACTTGGTCTTCGCAAGCACGCCGCGGGAGAAGTTTCCGCAGCAATAGTTATTGAGGAAGAAAAGTTTCGGAAGTCTGTTTAAGCAAAGCACTGCGGTACCGCCAACCGGCGCACCTTCAGGCAACGGCTGGTCGAGGATAACCTCGCACACGCGTCCGTCACTGCCTATCGGCGTTACCTCTACTACCTTTCTCTCGCCTATACATTCAAGAGAAGAAAGCAAGGATACCTCAAGAGTATCACCGGGGATAGGATAGTCGGGAGTCTGTGTATGTGCAATACCGTCCGGGAACTCGTTTTTAATAACGATGCGGCATCCGTCTGCCTCAGTTACCGTATGATAGTAGCTGTGAACGTTGGTACCGTCGTCACCCTGACCGATAAGAGTGCAGTTCTTTATAACGAGGTCACCCGAACAAGCGGTAAAGTGAGTAGCGTCTGTATTGGTGGAAAGGTGAAGTCCGTCTGCGGGAATATCGCGGAATCCGTCGATTAAGATATTCTCACCGCGGTTACCCGTGATACCCATACCGGGATGGCTGTGAACGGTAACGTTTCTGACGGTCGGATTCTTTGCTCTCTGGATAAGCACTGCGGGGCGAGAGTGATAGGTATGCCAAATATAGATCTCCATACCCTCAATATCGCGCTTGAAATATTTGCCGGTATAGCGAATGGTACGCTCGTCAATAACCTTACCGCGCATATGGTAAAGATCGGGCCACTCAAGGCGCTCGGTTTCGGGATTATATACGAAATAACGCATATTGACAGGCGTCTTACTCTCGATAAGATAATCATCGTACAGCTTAACATCCATATAGGATTCAGTCTCACTGACAACGGTGCAGTTAGTAACCTTACCAACACTGAACGGCTTTCTCTTGTGGTCGATCGTAAGACCTTCGATCGTGCAGTCCTCGCAGTCGGTCAAGGAAACGATCTCCATAAATCCGTCAACGATAAACTTAACGCCGTAAGCCAGAACTTTTGTACCCTTGTGGCCGGAAAAATCTATGCCCACGGAATATTTATATTCGGGAGTGAACATAACGTCCTGCGGATTTCCTCCCCACGCGCCGCTCATTACGTTCTTCTGAGCCTCGCGCGCCATCTCGGTGGTAAGAATATACTCGCCCGGCTCGATAACGAGGGTAGAGCCCTCGTCTGTTTTAAGTGCCGCCATAGCGGTATTAATCTGCTCTGCGAGATCAGCGCCGCTGAATTCTGAAAGTTTATATATCTTGCTCATTTTTTACCTCTGCTTATATGTAAAATTGGAATTATCCTTTGATGGTCACGTTGGTGCAGTCAAAAACTTTAAAGTTCTTTTTGCCCGAACGGTTAACGTTATTCTCAATTACAAGGCCGTCAATGTTCTCCGCCTCGATAGCGTATGCAGACTCGGGGCAGTTAATGTTGTTATGATTTATAGAAACGTTCTTTACCTGAGGCTTTGAGGGATGCTTGTCTGCGTGTACGCCTACCTGAATGCCGCCAATGCCTTTAGGTCCGTTAAAATACGAGCATCCGAGGATAACGTTATTGCAGATGCTTACGTCAGAAGGATTGGTGCCCTCGCTCCAGCTTGCTTCCGCGTATACGTTGATAGCAGTACCCATAGTCTTTTCAAACACGTTGTTATGTACGGTCACTTTGCGGGTCTTAGCAAGAACACCGCGCGCAAAGTTACCGCAGCAGTAGTTGTTGACAAACTCAAGCGCAGGAAGGCGGGTAACGTCAAACAGGAACATCTTCTTTTCTACTGCATCCTCCGGCAGAGGCTGATCAAGCACGAGCTCGCATATGTTGTAGTCCTCTTCGCGCTGTTTTACCGCGACTACCGTTCTTGTGCCAAGAAGCTCAAGAGAGGCGCTGTCATTGATCTCAATAGTGTCTCCGACGTCGGGATAGTCGGGGGTCTGGGTATGGGAGATACCGTCGGGGAACTCGTTTTCAACTACGCAACGGCAGCCGTCCTGCTCGATAACGGTGTGGTAATAACCGTGTACGTTGATCGCATCGTCACCCTGACCGATAAACTTACAGTTAACCACCTTGATAGTGCCTTTACAAGCGGTAAAGTGGGTAGCGTCAGTATTTGTAGACATATAAAGTCCCTCTGCGGGAATATCGCAGAAACCGTCAAGCAGGATGTTCTCGGTGCGGTTACCGGTAATACCCATACCGGGATGGCTGTGAACGGTAACGTTTCTGACGGTAACGTTCTTCGAACGCTGCATAAGAATAGCGGGACGGGAATGGAAGGTATGCCAAACGTAAAGATCCATACCCATAACGTCGCCGGTAATTTTCTTGCCGCAAACGTGCATAGTATTCTCGTCAATAACCTTTGCGTGAGGAGAGTAAACCTCCGCCCACTCAAGGCGTTCTGTATTGGGGTTGTATACAAAGAAACGCATATCAACAGGGGTCCCGGGCATCAAGGGATACTCGTCGTACATTTTTACTTCGATATATGCGGACTCATCGCTCTCGGTAACCGCTTTTACTACTTTACCCACGCTGAAAGGCTTTCTCTTGTGGTCAATGGTAACACCCTCAACGGTACAGTCCTCGCAGTCGGTCATGGAAAAGATCTCCATAAATCCGTCAACGATTATCTTAACGCCGTAACCGAGTATTTTAGTACCCTTGTGACCTGAAAAATCAACACCGACGTAGTACTTGTAATCGGCGCAGAACATTATGTCCTGGGGATATGGAGTCCAAGCGCCGCTCATTACGTTGTACTGCGCCTGACGCGCCATTTCGCTGGTCAAAATGTATTCACCGGGCTCTATAATAAGAGTGGACCCCTCATCGTCCTTGAGTACCAGCATAGCAGTCTTTATCTGCTCTGCAAAATCAGCACCCGCAAACTCGGAAAGCTTATAAATCTTGCTCATAATTTCACCTCATATTTTATTCAAAATCATATTATACAATACTTTTACCACGACTTTAAAGATTTGTCAATAGATAAAGTAAAAATATTATTTATATCAGACTCAGGCGGCAGCATCCGCGTTTGAAATTAGCCTCGCAACAGTCTATTATAATTATATCTTAAAGGTAGGTAATAATCAAGAGTTATGTTTTATTATCGCAAATTTTGTACAATATTGTTAATAAATATGATTTTTTTGTCACCGATAAAAAGCGGTATTGACACCGTCCTCAAAATGTGATATACTCGCAAAAAGCAATCTGTTTTGGAGGGATATAAATGGCTGTATTGCTAACACCGAAGAACGGTGAAATCATCTCTTTACATACCGAATATCAAAAATTTTTCTTCAAAAACCACGAAGAATATTCACAAAACGAAAAATGGAGAGGGCTTATCGACGCTCCGCAGTACTGTTCCGTTCCCGCGCCGGTGCATTTTGAGTGGGAGTCAGACACAGACGAAGACGAATTTGTACTGTCAGACTCGGAAAATTTTGACAAGGTGATCTGCCGTGTCAAGGCGGACGGAAAGCATGATATATATAATCTTGAAATAGACAAAACCTACTTTTGGCGCGTGGGAGACAGCGAAACGAGCAGCTTCACCACCGAAAACGCCGTCCCGCGTATGATTCGCGGCGGAGTTGCCATCAACGTCAGAGATGTCGGCGGATATGACACACTGTACGGCAGACGCGTCCGTCAAGGTCTTATTTACAGAGGAAGAAAGTTCGTAGTCGGTGAAAAATCCCGCGCCCGCGGAAGATCGCTTCTTATTGACGGCCTCGGACTCAAACAAGAGCTTGACCTGCGTATGCCGTGGGAGGATCCGTACGACTCCTCACCGCTCGGCAGCGACGTCGGATATATTCGCATCACCTGTGAGTCTTATAATAAATTCCGCGATGACAAAGAGACCTGCGTGCGTATTTTCAGATTCATTTTAGAAACGCTCAGAAGCGGAAATGCGCCCATGTATATCCACTGCGCTGGCGGAGCAGACAGAACGGGGACGGTAGTTATGCTGATACTCGCAGTACTCGGTGTCTCGGACGACGATATACTGCTTGACTACGAAACAACCACGCTTTGCGACTTTGACACAATGTCAAGACACGACGAGGAAGTTTCAAAATACATCGCCGACCTGAAAGAGCAAGGCGATACCTTCCACGAAAGTCTGTGCGCGTATCTCCGTTCCTGCGGTATAACCGATGCGGAAATGGACGAACTGCGAGAGCTTATGTTAGAAAAATAAACGGCGAAAAGGAGAAAAAATTATGGTAAAGCTGATAAAGCCCGACGACGGCGCGCTGATATGCGTCAAAACGCCTATCCAGAAAGAATTTGAACAAGATATAGAAAACAACGCAAAAATCCCTTGCTGGGCATCAAGATTAAGCGATACGATGGGTCTCGGTTCTTTCCCCGCACCGATTCACTTTGAGTGGGAGGGAGACGCTGAATTTGTCCTTTCGGACACTCCCGACTTTGAAAAGATTCTCCGCCGTGCGAGCGGTACAAGTGAGCTTGACGTGTACAATCTCGAGCTTGGTAAAACTTACTACTGGAAAGTCGGCGACAGCGAGGTGCGTTCTTTTACGGTTGAGCTATCTATGCCCCGCTGGATATTCGCCGAAGGTACCTACAACGTACGTGACATCGGCGGCTACAAAACGGTTGACGGCAAGCGCGTGCGTCAGGGCATGATATTCCGAGGAGGCGAGCTTGACGGAGAGCAAGAAGGTAGAGTACTTACCGAGTTCGGTATCGAAACTATGCGCGATCACCTCGGCATCCGATTCGATCTCGACCTGCGCGCAAGCGAAGAAGTAAAACAGCAATCCAGCCCTCTCGGAGAAAACGTAAAATACTGCAATATAAATTCCGAGTCTTACGGAGAATTCATTCCTTGGAAGTCAAACACCAAAAAGATGCTCAAAATTCTCACCGACAAGGACAACTACCCGGTATATATCCACTGTGCGGTAGGCGCGGACAGGACCGGCTCGCTTTTCGGAGTTATTTTGGGTCTTATCGGACTCAGCGAAAAGGATATGACCGAGGAATACGAAATGTCCACCCTCGCATTCCCTGACGGCAACAGAACCCGCCACGAATGGACCTGGCCCGCATACATGGGCGAGATCAATAAATACGAGGGCAAAGACTTTAACGAAAAAATATACAACTACGTCCTCTCCTGCGGCATAACCGCCGAGGAAATAGAAACTATACGCTCGATCATGCTTGAAGACTAAATTAAAAAATCCCGTCCTCTCGGACGGGATTTTTTCGTCATATATTAGAAATATCGTAAGGAGTACTCTGGTACACGTAATAGTTGAGCCAGTTTGTAAACAGGAGATTTGCGTGGCTGCGCCAAACGTTGCGGGGGCGGGTGGTGGAATTGTTATGGCTGAAATAATCTTTAGGCAAAGCTATCTCAAGTCCGCGATCTATATCTCTGAAATACTCTTTTGCGAGAGTATCGTTATCATACTCGGAGTGACCCATCACGTAGAAACGGCGGTGGTCGGTGTCGGCAATAATGTAAAGTCCCGCGTCGGGAGATTTTGCAAGTATCTGAAGCTCG
The DNA here is from genome assembly GCA_964525525.1 of uncultured Lachnospiraceae bacterium. Lineage (GTDB taxonomy): Bacteria > Bacillota > Clostridia > Oscillospirales > CAG-272 > RGIG2161. Next base: position 10,518 of record CAZGHD010000021.1, read on the forward strand.
GGAATCTTTACAACGTCCTCCTCGCGTATCTCGGTATGGCGGGAGTGAGGAGCCTTGAACAGCTCGTCAAATCCGCGCATAAGGGGATGCTTGGGATCCTCTACCGTGTGCTCGAATATACCGAACATTTTCTTGTCAAGCGGATACTTCGGAATACCGTGATGGTAAAAAAGTCCCGCCTGCGCCGCCCAGCAGATATGAAGGGTGGAATGTACGTGAGTCTTTGCCCATTCAAATATGTCGCAAAGCTCTGACCAGTAATTCACGTCGTCAAAATCGAGATTTTCAACCGGCGCACCGGTGATTATAAATCCGTCGAACTTTTCGTTCTTTATATCATTGTAGCTTTTATAAAACGCCTCCATGTGTTCTTCAGAGGTGTTTTTTGACGTGTGCGTTTCGGTCTTGACCAGAGTAAGATCTATCTGAAGCGGACTGTTCGAAAGCAAACGGATAAGCTGATTTTCGGTAGCTATCTTGGTAGGCATCAGATTAAGCACCGCTATTTTAAGCGGACGGATGTCCTGATGAGACGCGCGCAGCTCGCTCATCGTAAATATATTTTCTGTTTCAAGCGTCGCCGCTGCGGGCAGACCTTCGGGAATTTTGATCGGCATGATTTTTCTCCAAACTATATTTATTTACTGTATTTATTAAGCGTTATTTATTTTCGCTATCTTCAAGCTCGCGCACCCGCATCTCAAGCAAAGCGTGCGCCTGCGTCAGGCGTTTTATACCGTCGGACAGCTCGCTGACTACGACCGACAGCGAAAGGATTATCATAAGTGCAAATCCTCCGAGAAGTAAAAACGCGAAATTAACAGGGTCCTTTATACCTATCGCGCTTGACGCATAGTTGAGTAGATCCGGCATCCAAAGCACCGCCGCGACGAACACGCAGGAAAATATCCAAAGCAGGGAGTACTTGAGTCCAAGTCTTTTTTGCTTGATAAGCCTGACGGTAACCGCGAAAAACAGTATAAGGAAAACGAAAAGAACGGCTCTTAAAACGGTATTCATCTGAGCACCGCCCTTTTGCGCTTTCGTCCCGCGCCAAGCAGTATCGCAAGCGTTACTTTTATCATATAATAAACGCTCCCAAACGCGCGGATAGACGACACCCCGCCTGCCCTTTCGTGCATAACGACAGGGACCTCGGTCACTCGGTACCCGTTTTTCAAAGCAGAAACGATAGCCTCAGGCTCGGGATAATCACGCGCATAATTTTTTGAATAATACTCGGTCAACTCTTTGCCGGTCGCGCGGTAACCGCTCGTAACGTCTTTTATCCGCTTACCGCAGCACACGCGAATGACCGCGCTGAGCCACGATATGCCTGCGCGGCGTATGCCGGTAGACTTAAAGCTCTCGACTCCGAGAAACCGCGAGCCGACAACCATATCCGCCTCGCCGTTTATTATCGGACAAATCAGATCGCCGAGCGACACCGGGTCGTGCTGTCCGTCACCGTCCATCTGTACGGCGATGTCGTATCCGTTCTCGGAGGCATAGATATACCCCGTTTGAACTCCGCCGCCTATACCGAGATTAAGCGGGAGAGATATATGCTTATACCCGTTTTCGCGGCATATATCCTCCGTTTTGTCGGTAGAACAGTCGTTTATTATAATATAATCTATCTCGCATGAAAGAGCACTTGCACTCTCTTTCAGCCTTTCGATCACACCGCGTATCGAGTGTTCCTCGTTATATGCGGGGATTATTATCAGTATCTTCGTAACACTACGTCCTTTCGTGACAAAAAGATACCCACTTCGTGGGTAATTATACCATACTAAAAAGATTCTGTCAACTCTATGTCCCCTTTTATATTGACGAAAAAATAATGATATGATATAATACAAAGTGGTATAATATATGTATTGCAAAGAGAGGAGGCATCACCGCCGTGAAAAGATCGGTACTCAGATACACCGTTTTTCTTATTATTGTCATTCTGACAGGGATAATATTCACCGCAGTTTATTTTGGATCGGGCAAACAGCACACGGCAAAGCCGATTCCCGCCTCCACAGACGTTTTTGAATATCCGGGAAACTACAAGATTACCCAAACGATAGAAGCAGAAGATCTTTTCTGCGGCGTGGCGATCGAGCTGCGCGAACCGCAAAGTTCATATAGTTCAACTAAAGTAAGAATTCTCTCCTCCGAGGGAAAAGCACTCGCAGAGGTAGAATTTAACTCATCATACGATTATTCCGTACCGCAAACGGTCACTTTTTCAAACTTCTTTGGCAAAGACGCGGGCGAATATACCGTTGAAATAGTCTCTGACGGAGCAGGCGCACCCGGCGCGGGGTATTACATCGGCGGCGAGATAACCGCGCTCTTTAACGGTAACGTCACCGACTGTTCGCCGTCAATCTCCCCGATATACGCCAACCGCGTGGGAAGTGAGATGTTCTTCACCCTGCTCGTCGGTATTATGATGCTGATTTTTATAATCTACATTCTGATAAATTCTCTTGAGCTCCGCAGTATCGCCGCATTCCCGGTCTGCGTTTCGGTATTTCTCGTTTTAGGTATGCTTATCCTCCCTCTCGGGGTCGGAATACAAGAGCAAAAGGCTATGCCGTCAGCGTACGCCGTCGCTCACGGAGACGGATTCTCCTCGTCACACAGCGTAATAATGCCAAGCGGATTTACCGCAATATTCTCGGACGATTGGGGATACGAAAACACGATAGAGGCGATACGGGACAATCCGCCAAAGGGCGAAACTCTCGTGATGTCCACCTCTGCGCTTGCGTCCGATCCTCCGATTTCCCATCTTCCCGCCGCGCTCGGAATCTTTTTGGCGGAGCTGTTTTCTGACAACGCCGCAGTCATATTCTATTTTGCGCGCCTGTTTACAGTATTATTCTCAATATTCACTCTCTGCGCGATAATGAAGCTGCTCCCGTACGGACGCAGAATATTCTTCGCAATATGCCTTAATCCCGCAGTTATCACACTTTTGTGCACCGTATCCTCCTTTGGAGTTCCGATGCTTTTCGCGTTTATTCTGTTCGCGCTGGTGCTGAAAATCAAAGAGTCAAGCGAGATAACCTCGGTACGCTCGGTGGTTCTCGTCTCTATAGTCTCTCTTATAGTTGCGAGCGCAAACGTAATATTCCTACCGTTTATTTTTATAACTCTGCTTATTCTCCCGCGCCGCAGATTTTCCTCTGCACGGGGAAGAATCATAGCGATAATATTTATGCTCGCACTTCCGCTTGCCGTCGGACTCGCCCGCGCGATAGTAGCAGGTCTTAGCGAGCCCGAAACTCTCGGAAATATAAAGCAGCTGTTCACCGTCCCCGCGTATACCGTGCGTCTTTTCGCGCACTCGGTAAAAGAAAACTCCGCAAAGATAATCCTGTCCACCTTCGGCGAGGTTATCGCCGCAAACGGAGAGGTAGTGTGCGGAGGGCTGTCATCAATCGTTATAATGCTTATGACCTTTGCCTGCGCCCTGCTTGACAGTAATCTCAAAGGTAAGTTTTCACCGAGATCGAAGATACTGATGTGTCTTATGAGCGCCGCGAGCGTAGTTATGATATTAGTATCGGCGTATATCAATTTCGGCAGATCGGGACTCGAACTGTCAAATATGCTCGGCATATTCCTCATCCCTGCCCTGCTCGTGGTTCTGTTCGCCATCGGCGACAACAAGATAAAATACGATTCGCCGGAAAATGCCCGTCATATGCGTACTTGCGTTTTCTCGGTGGGAATGTTCCCGTTCGTGTTTGCCATGCTCTCAACTGTGATATACTACGTTTGATATAAATAATATAGGAGATAAAAATGCAAAAAGTCTCAAAGCAAACCGTACTGCTAATAATTTCCCTTGTGTGTCTTATGATGTCGGTAGTTATTTTATCCTTCGTGCTGACCTTAAAAAACGGCGGAACCCCTATCGATGCCGCATCGGTTGATACCACCACCGCAGATAAAGATACCGACGTTCAAGTGCAAACCACGTTCGCAGAAACTACCGCCGTCCCCGATACCGCACCAAGTGAAACGGATGAGCCGCTATCAAAGATGAACCTTGAAGTAACTCCCATCGCGCAAGACCCGGAAATGCCTAACGGATGTGAAGTAGTTTCTTTAGTAACCGTTCTAAACCACCTCGGATTTGACGTTGATAAAATGGAGTTTAATGAAAAATACGTCCCTCACGGCGAGGTAGGAAAGGTCGCACCCGACCGGTATTACGTCGGAGATCCAACGATAGGCAAACCCGGAACAGGATTCGGTTGTCTTGCTCCGGTCATCACAAGAGCCGCAAATGATTTCTTTGAAGATGAGGGTGCGGACTACTACGCAGTAAATCTCACCGGCACCCCGCTTGAAGAACTGTGCGAGTACGTGGCAAACGGTACTCCCGTGATCATCTGGGCAACGCTCGAAATGCGTAACTCCCCGATAACCGCAACGTGGAACATAAACGGCACTAAATACACCTGGCTCACATATTCGCACTGCACTGTGCTGTCCGGATATTCAAACAGACATTACATATTTGCCGATCCAAAATATGGAACGAGCGTATATTCAAAAGCAAAAGTAGAAGCGGCGTATCACGCCCAGTATATGCAGGCAGTCGCGATATTTGAAAAATAAAACACAGACTACGATATAATCCCCTTAGTATAACGCTAAGGGGATTCTTGTAATATTTTCAAATTCCTCTGTAAGATTGTTCGTACCAATCGGTACATATAGAGTGAAACCGCAAAGGAGGTATTTCAAATGAACGATGTTGACATCATAGACCTGTTTTGGAAACGTTCTGAGACAGCCATCACGGAACTGAGTAAAAAATACGACAGACTCGCCCGTTCCGTAGCAATGAACATCCTGCACAACAGAGAAGACACCGAGGAATGTATGAACGACAGCTACTTCGGTATGTGGAAAGCTCTGCCCCCCGAAAGACCGCAGATACTTTCGGCGTTTTTCACCTCTGTTACACGAAATATTGCGCTAAACAAATTCCGCTACAATTCTGCATCAAAGCGGTGCGCGATAATGGAGGAGCTTGACGATTTCACCACCTCAACGCCTTCTCCTGAGGAGGAAATAAATTTCGCCGCAGATCTGATATCCGATTTTCTCTCAAGGCAGGATCAGGCATCCCGCGTGTTATTCATGCGCAGATATTATCTCGGCGAAAGCGTTTCCGATGCGGCAAAAGCGGTCGGAGTAACCGAAAACCACGCATCGGTTAAGCTCTCCCGTATGCGCGCAAAGCTGAAAAAAGAACTTGAGGAGGAAGGTATAATCGTATGAGAGAAATAGATTTTTTGGATGCACTCGGCAGGGTTGACAAAAAGTACGTAGAAGAATGTATTACATACAAACCGCCGAAGAAAATAAACGTTTGGATCAAACGCGTAAGCGCCGCTGCCGCCTGCTTTTTGCTCGCAATAGCATCCGTACTTGTTATAAACAACTTAAATAACCAACCTACGGTAATTGAAGAAAACGGATTTTATATTGAAAACGGAGTTCTTATCAAATACACCGGCACGGAAACCGACGTAATCATTCCCGAAACGGTAGAGACCATTGCCGATTTCGCATTTATTGAAAACAAAAACGCAACCGATATTCAAACCGTCCGCCTCGGTACAAGCGTAAAGAATGTAGAAACCAATGCATTTGCCGGACTTGAACAGTTGACCGAGCTGATCATTGACGAAAACAATCCGTCGTTTGTAGAAAAAGACGGACTGGTCATGACCTCAAACGGCGCAACTCTTATAAAGTACAAGCGCGAGGGAGAGACCAGCTTTAAGATTCCCGAAAGCGTTCGTTTCATCGCGGCACACGCCGTTCAGGGTACCGCGCTTGAGAAAATCGATTTCGGCGAAAACATCGAATATATAGGCTATAACGCATTCGCATCAAACTTCAATCTGAGAGCGATCAACCTGCCCGATTCTGTAAAATATATCAGCGAGGGCGCGTTTGCACTGTGCTACTGTGCCGTTGACGGTCACGTACCCGAGAATGCTGAGATCGGCAACCTTGCTTTTATGGGTGTACCGTTCTATAACTCTATCCTTGCAGGAGAACCCTGTCCCGGTGAGGACATCCAGCGCGGACGCATAAGCAAGTCGGATGCTCTCCTTAAAAGCGACCTTAACGCATTTACCGAGCAGCTTGAGTACGTGCTTGCAACCCTTCGCGGCGACGAGGACTATAAGCCGAGCAAAGAGGCTAAATTTGCCGGTGGAGCAATATATGAAATGCCCAAGGTTCCCGATAATATCACCGTTCCTGATGAGGTTAGCATAGATGATCTTACACTCAAGGACAACGGCTGGGACGGAAAGCTCCTGGTTGTCCTGTCCGCAGGCGACTGTGACGTTATTATGGAAGTAAGCGGATTCGATATTTATTCGCAGCTTCATTGGAGTGACGTTCAGTTCCATATAACCAAGATATATTTCGTAAATGACCTAAACGAATATGCAGAGGACGAAGTCACTATAACCGGTGACAAGATAGCGATCACCCAAAAGACCGAGGAGGGTTATTACAACGACATAACCTTCATTGATGAAAACGGAGATACCGTTAGCTTTAGCTCGAGTTATTATTCAATAACTCCGTATACCTTCACCTATTCTCCGAGTGGAAATAGGGTAGTGGCTGAATATCAGCACACAAACGGTCAATACAGATTCCTTGTAATCCCGCTTAACGGCAGTAACGAATATGAATTTGATTATATGGACGGTTATTTCGGCGAATACACCAAGGGCTCTATCAGATGGATTGACGACGAAAATCTTGAAGGTATCAACCAGTTCGGCAGATTTACAGTTAACGTACACGAAGTCTTGCCCGTCCTGTTTGCCGATAACCCGCATATGACCGACCCTAACAACACGAACGTAAAAGAGGTATCGCATAACGCCGTTTGGCATACCATAAGCCTCGAGGTTCCCGAAAGATGGTATTTAACGAACACATGGTCAAATGAATACTATTACGACGCAGTGGAGTGCAGTAATCAGAGTATCTACATACGCGCAGACGTTCTCGTCGAAGATAAGTACTTCCGTGATATGTGCGACGGAAAATCCGAGTCTGACTGGGCAAAAAACAAAAACGGAGTTGAATATCTGATAGTAGAACACGACTTAATCTATACCGCCGTAAAGACCAAAGAGTATAACGTAATATTCCGCTATGAAGATACACTAATATGCGATTTAGTAATAAGCCACTTCGTAAATGACCCCGAAAACTACTTTGACGAAACTATTATGCCTATTATCGACAGCGCAAAAGTATCTCCGCGCGAGGTCGAAGATCATGAAATGGATCTTACGGTATTTTTCTCGCTAACAGTATCCGAGATCCGCGAGCATTACGGCGCGCTCACGCTTGCATACTCAGAGCACGGTCCCGGTCAGCCGGTTTATTCTGTAGAAAAGCTCCCCGGAGTATTGCTTGTCTTCCATTCTTGGGAGTATGAAGTTCCGATCACCGACGATATGATACCGAACGAGGTAATCATAACCAAATATTACAGCGGAACAACACACGGATTACGTATAGGAGCCGAAATAGTCAAATCCGACATTCCTTGGTATAACTGCGAATACTCCGAAATGAGCGGAGATGTAACCTTAAGGGCAAAATACGGCACGTATACCCTGTCATGCACCGTCGGAGAAAGCCTCAATAATCTCCCGATCGACGAAAACGGTATAGATTGGAACAGCTATTTACAGAATCCTACCGGTAAGATCACAAGCATCAGACTTAGCGCAAATAAGTAACGTGATTATACGACGTGAAAAATTGAGCCTTGGCTTCTCGCCAAGGCTCAATTTTTTATTTTTATGACCACACCTTTCGTACTAACCGGAAGTTTGTGCGTTTTTGCGTAGCAAAATGGCCGCCTTTTGCGGACAAGCCACAAACTTCAGAAGGCTGAAAATTTATTTTCAGACTTATTCTTCTCTGAACTGCTTTTTGTAAAGCTCGGCGTAAGCGCCGCCAAGTGAAAGCAATTCGTCGTGAGTACCGCGCTCGGTGATCTCTCCGTCCGAGATTACCGCGATCTCGTCCGCGTTTTTGATAGTAGACAGTCTGTGCGCCACAACGATCGTAGTTCTGCCGCGGCACAGCTCGTCAAGCGCCTCTTGGATAAGGATCTCGGTCGCGTTATCAAGTGCAGAGGTCGCCTCGTCAAGGATAAGTATAGCGGGATTTTTAAGGAACACGCGCGCGATACTGAGTCTCTGCTTCTGTCCGCCGGACAGACGAACACCGCGCTCGCCTATCTCGGTCTCGTATCCCTCGGGCAGAGACATGATATATTCGTGAATATTCGCGCGTTTTGCGGCTTCTATAACCTCTTCTTCGGTCGCGTCAAGACGACCGTAAAGAATATTCTCGCGCAAAGACGCATTAAAAAGAAACACGTCCTGCTGAACTATACCGATATTTTTACGCAAAGACTCACGGGTTATTTTTGAAATATCCTTGCCGTCTATCAGTATCTTACCCGATTTTATATCGTAAAAATTCGGGATAAGATGGCAGATAGTCGTCTTACCGCCGCCGCTCGGGCCGACGAGGGCATATTTCTTTCCCTTTTCTATATCAAGGCTGACTCCGCGGAGCACCTCTTTGCTTTCGTCATATTGGCTGGATACGTCAACGAACTCAATATGTCCCTCGACCTCGCCGATGTCTTCGGCGTCGGGCGCGTCTTTCTCGGGCTGTTCTTCGAGTATTTCAAGGAAACGCTCAAAGCCGGTAACGCCGTTCTGATACTGCTCAGTGAAGTTAACCAGAGTCATTATAGGTCCGATAAACATATTGACCGACACGATAAACGCGGAGTAATCACCAAACTTTATTGAACCTGCGTAGAGGAAAAGACCGCCTGCGATAAGCACGATAACGTTAAAAACGTCGGTTATAAACGAGGTCATCGAGTGGAATTTACCCATCGCGTCGTACGCCTCCATACGCGCTTCTATAAATTCCACGTTTCCCTTTTCAAATTTTTCTCTTTCCTTTTCCGCATTGGTGTACGCCTTGGTAACTCTGATTCCGGATATACTGCTTTCAAGAGAGGCATTTATGGTCGCGCTTGATACTCTGCTCTTTTTGAAAGCGTTTCGCATTTTAGTTCTGAGCTTTGCCGCGATAAGAAGCAAAAACGGAACGCAAACGAAAACTATAAGGGTAAGATATATGTTGATTGTAGAAAGATAAATAAATGAGATTATTACCGAAATGGAGGAGATTATAAGATTTTCGGGGCCGTGATGCGCGAGCTCGGAAATCTCCATAAGATCGTTTGTCATTCTTGACATTATCTTACCCGTCTCGTTCTTGTCGTAGAAGCTGTACGGGAGCTTTTCAAGATGGACAAACATATCGCTACGCATCTGCGCCTGCATCTTTACGCCAATGATGTGACCGTAGTACTGGATAAAATAATTGAGAAGCATCCTGACAAAGTAAAGTCCGAGCAAGACAACACCGAAAATAATTATCCATTTGTACTGCTTGTTCGGAATAAGCTCGTTTAACATCTTTTGCGTGACCACGGGATAAACGATACCGATAAGCGCAACAAACAGCGATGCCAGCATATCAAGGGTAAAAACCAGCTTGTGCGGTTTGTAATAAGAGAGGAATTTTTTTAACATACACGGCTCCGATCAATTTATTTTCTTACTAAATTATAGCACAAAATTGACGTTAAAGCAACAAAAAACGCCGCTGTGCGGCGTTTTTGATAAATTATTTTACAATCTCGCTTGCTCGTTTGAGAGCATCCTCAATATGAGCACAGAAATTCTCCTCGCCGATCTTCCCGTAAAGCCCAACCTTTTTAAGCGAACGCATCGGCTGTTCGTTTACGTGGGAAAGGATGAGCGTAACGCCTCTCTCGGCGCAGACGTCGTACAGTTTTTCCATCGCGTTCATCGCGGTAACGTCGATTGCGGGAACGCTTCTCATTCGAAGTATGACGCACTTGGTCTCTTCTCCGAAATTGATCTCGGCAATCTTATCTGCCGCACCGAAGAACATCGGGCCGCTTATTTCGAAAATATGCACGCCCTCCGGGATGCTATCAAGATCATCAGAGCTCAAACGAGTCTCGTCGCTCATGCTCTTCATAAACAGAACGCACGCCAAAACGATGCCAACCACGATAGCTACGACAAGGTCGAAAATGACAGTAAGCAGGAAAGTGATAACGAGGATCACAATATCGCTCTTGGGCGCAGTTTTGAGTATGTGTACGAAAGGACGCCACTGGCACATATTATACGCCACGCTGAAAAGTATCGCCGCAATAACCGGCATCGGAATAAGCGCCGCGTACGGCATCAAAAGAACGAGAATGAGAAGCAGAACTACCGCGTGAACCATACCCGCAATAGGAGAGCGTCCGCCGCTCTTGATGTTAGCCGCGGTGCGCGCGATAGCTCCGGTAGCGGGAATACCGCCGAACAGAGCGGAACCGATATTACCTATACCCTGCGCGACAAGCTCCGCGTTAGAGCTGTGCTTACTTCCGATCATACCGTCCGCAACCACGCAGGAAAGCAGAGATTCTATCGCCGCAAGAACCGCTATGGTAAACGCGTCCGGAATGACCGCCTTGACGGTAGCAAGATCAAACGCGGGTATCTTCGGTGTAGGAGGCACAGGTTTTACCGAATAAAGATCGCCGATAGTATTTACCTCAAGACCGCAGAGCGCAACTACAGCGCTTCCTACGATCACGGCGATAAGAGACGCGGGGATCTTTGAAAGATACTTTATCTTCGGCCAAACGATAAGGATAGCCAGGCTGATAATGCCGATAAGCACCGCCCATACGTTAACAGTTGAAATTCCGCCGAAAAACGCTTCAAGCTTTTCGATAGTCTCGATAGGCTTTTCACCGTGCAGATAGGTCACGCCGAAAAAGTCCTTGAACTGACCGACGAGAATTGTAACGGCGATTCCCGCGGTAAAGCCGGTGGTTATGGTATACGGGATAAACTTTATAAGATTACCGAGCTTGAATACACCCATAACTATAAGTATCACGCCAGCCATAACGGTAGCAAGCGCAAGTCCCGCCATACCGTTTTCCATAACGATACCCGCAACGATAGTGGCAAACGCCGCGGTGGGACCGGCTATCTGAACGCGGCTTCCGCCGAAAAAGGAGATAAGAAATCCCGCAATTATAGCGGTGTAGAGTCCCTCCTGCGGACCGACGCCGGATGCTATCGCAAGCGCGATAGAAAGAGGAAGTGCGATGATGGCAACTATTATGCCCGAGATGATGTCTGTAACGAGCTGTTTTTTCGTATACCCTTTAAGAGATGAAAACAGCGCGGGTCTGAGGTCTTTCATGCTAAAAAACATTGCCTTCTTTCAAAATAAAATTACAGAGATAAGTATATCACAAAGGGAGAAAAAAGGCAATAATCATGATGCCGAAAGAGAGGAGAAAATAAAGAAAATTTTATGTCGGGTTGCCAAATCGGCGGATTTCTGTTATAATATTTTCATCAAACGGCAAAGGAGGTGCGCGGCCGTGCAGGGTAATTACTACTCGTTAAACGAATATCTAAAGAACAGATTCGGCGAAAAAGTGTATAAAATATCGCTCGACCTCGGGCTGACCTGTCCCAACAGAGACGGCACGCTTGACACCCGCGGGTGCTCATTCTGCCTTGAGGGATCGTCTCACTTTGCAGCAGACGAAGGCAGTATTGACGAAAGGATAGAGAAAGCGAAAGCGCTCATCTCAAAAAAGACGGACGCGCGCCGCTTTATCGCTTATTTTCAGAGTTACACCAACACTTACGCGCCGACCGAGTATCTTGAAAAAATCTTCTCCGCCGTTATCAAAAGAGAAGATATTGCCGCGCTGTCTATCGCGACCCGCCCCGACTGCCTCGAAAATGAAACGGTGGAAATGCTCGCCGAGTTAAATAAAACAAAGCCCGTTTGGATAGAACTGGGACTTCAAACAGCAAATGAAAATACTGCGTGCAAAATCCGAAGATGCTACAAAAACCGCGTATATACCGATGCAGTTCGACGTTTATCAAATCGCGGAATAGATGTGATAACGCATATAATCATAGGTCTGCCGGGCGAGGAGAAGGAGGACGTACTAAACTCTGTCTCTCTCGCTGTCTCAAGCGGGACAAAAGGCATAAAGCTCCAGCTCCTTCACGTTCTTCGCGGCACAGACATCGCCGCCGACTACGAAGCGGGGCTCTTTAACACCCTCTCGCTTGACGAATATATAGACATTCTGTGCGAGTGCATCCCGCGTATCCCGGAGGAGGTAGTGATACACAGACTGACCGGCGACGCGCCGAAATCCCACCTCGTATCCCCGAAATGGAGCGCGGACAAAAAGACGGTGATGAACACGATCGCTCGAGAACTAAAATCACGCGGCGTACAGCAAGGAAGCGCGGTAAAAAATTGACCGTCCCGCCCCTCTCTTTTCCTATCCCTTTTAACTTATTGTGTTGTTTTAAGTGTATTCAAAATCTAAACCGTCGACATGAACAAGGGAATGCCTCACAGCGTGATTTAAGGCAAATACTGCTAAAACGCTTAAAATCGCCTGAAACACAAGGCAGTTATAACGACAAGACATGAAAAAAGCGGAAGGGATTACCCAATGTCATTTAGACAAGATGGTATAAGTTTAGATAAGGGTTAATCTTCGGATTTGCCCTTATTTTTCTTTTGTGGCAGTTTAGATATATAATCGCTACATACATCAAGCATGTATGCTTAAGGGGATAGTGCCACAGCGAAGATTCAACCGAAATCGTTTGGAGGGTTCTCCATCGTGTCCGAACAAAAATATTCTTAAAAACGGGCTTTTTCAAGGCATTTTAAGACAAAAACAAGTGCTTATATCCGAAATGCTTTATAGAAATATAAAAGTTTTATGTATAAAAATTTTATATGCTATATTGTGAATGTATAGTATAAATTGATAATTCAAGTGAGACTATAATTCTGATACACGAATGCTAACTTGCGGAAGTAGAATTTACTTGATAT
>CAZGHD010000022.1:0-22834 GCA_964525525.1 uncultured Lachnospiraceae bacterium
GTATTCGACACTGCTTTCCATCAGACTATGCCTGAGGAAGCATACTTCTATCCGCTTACCTATGAAATGTATGAGAAATACCACATCCGCCGTTACGGTGCTCACGGTACTTCCCACCGTTTCGTATCCGGCGAGATGTGCAAGATCCTCGGCCGTACCGAGGGTACCAAGATAATCACCTGCCACCTCGGAAACGGTTCTTCCATTTCCGCAGTAAAGGACGGCAAGGTTATCGACACCAGTATGGGCTTCACTCCTCTTGACGGTATCGAGATGGGTACCCGTTGCGGTTCTATCGACCCCGCTATCGTTCCCTACATCATGGAGAAGGAAGGCTTCACTCCTGCTGAAATGAGCGACTTCATGAACAAGAAGTGCGGTCTGCTCGGCGTTTCCGGTATCTCTTCCGATAGCCGTGACGTTGAAAAGGCAGCTGCTGAAGGCAACGAGAGAGCGATCCTCGCTACCAAGATCCTTGCATACCAGATCAAGAAGTTCATCGGCGCGTACACCGCAGCTATGGGCGGACTTGACGCTATCGTATTCACCGCAGGTCTCGGCGAGAACAATCCTCAGCTCCGCGAGCGCGTTTGCGGCGATCTCGCATACATGGGCGTTGAGCTTGACAAGGCTGTCAACGATGCAGCTCACCACCAGCCCGACACCATCAAGCTTTCAAGCGACAACTCCAAGGTTGCTGTATACCTCATTCCCACAAACGAGGAACTGGTTATCGCATCCGACGCAGAAAAGATCGCAACCGAGCTCAAGAAATAATTCAGCATTTCGGCGCACCGCTTTCGCGGTGCGCTTTTTTATTATATTATACCAAGCGCGAGCAAAAAAAGCAAGTGCAGACCGAAGTTGCGCCTCTTTGTTGTAAGACAAGCAAAAACTGCATAAAATAATGTATATAAACAAAAGGAGGATGCAGTTATGAATCCGTTTTCACACCGTCCGTCGCGAATTATCGACGGACTTTCAAACTGGCGCGAAATGTACCCCAAGGCGTACAACAAAAACGAGGTGGATCCTTACACCAAAACAAGGATAATCCTGATGAACGGTACCGAATTTGAAGCCAACTGGTTCTCTCATCAGTTCTACCGCCACGTCACCGACAACGATCTCCGCCGTGAGCTCGCGCTCACACGCGCCGTTGAAAAACAGCAACAGCTGAAGATCTCCCTGCTCAAGCCCGCAAACGAGAGCGCGCTCGAGCACACCATCGGTTACGAACAGTTGGCGGTAGACCTCACCGCCGAGCTTGCAAAAAGAGAGCCTGACTGCTACGTTAAAAAGGCACTTGATTTCGCACTCCTTGAGGACTTCGATCACCTTTACCGCTACGCAAATCTGCTCGATATGGAGCAAGGCATCAAGGCGGAGCGCCTAGTCGGCAGATACACCGAGATCATGCCCGGCAGACCCACTATCGCGCATCACCGTTTCCCCACCGACAACGTAAAGCGAAACATCAACTCAAAAAGAGCGGATAAGCAGACTGTGCTGAACACCCTGATAATCACCGCCGCCGAGCAGCAGACGATGAACTACTATATGAATATCACTAACCTCGCCTGCACAGATCTCGCCCGCAGACTTTATCAGGAGATCGCACTGGTAGAGGAGGAACACGTCACGCAGTACGGCGCACTGACCGACTCGTCAGCCTCCTGGTTTGAAATGCTCCTCTGGCACGAATACACCGAGTGCTATCTCTACTGGTCCTGCTATATGACAGAATGCGACAGATATATCAAGTCACTGTGGGAAGAAAACCTCGAGCTTGAGATAGGCCACCTGCACAAAGCCGCAGAGCTTCTCAAGAAATACGAGTGCAAGGAGTGGCAGGAGGTCATCCCGTGCGGTGACTTCCCCGAGCCTATATCCCTTCACGAAAATATCGACTACGTGCGTAATATTATTGACACCACCGTGCAGTTCACGGGTGTCTGTGAGGATTACGACAAGCTCGAAAACCTGCCTTCAAACGCAGACTTCTTTAAGTACCAGAATCTCATAAATCCCACCGTGGATATAGTCCCCTCGCATATCACGATAGAGGCAAGGATCCACAGAAACGGCAAAGACTACCGCTACGAAGTAGCAGAAAATCCGATTCCCGGCCTCCGCTCGAGAAATTGTGACAACACCTCGGTCGGCCGCGAAAAAGGTGCCGCAAACAGCACAGGCTTCTGCTGTAACGACTAACAAAAAATCCGATCGGGCTGTCTCATTGAGACAGCCCGATTTTTTCTTTATTTTTCAACATATATAATTATACGGCAAAAAAATAAAAACTATTTTTCGTTATCTTATTGTAATATCTGACGCAATATGCTATAATCTAAAAAAGTGCATTGCACAAACAAATTTTCTAAGGCAAAGGAAATGAAAATCATGAAAAAAATAAACATTGCCGTCATCGGTCTCGGTAACAGAGGCTCTGATTTGCTCAGAAATATCTATCTCCCGATGAGCAAGGAATACGATGACATTGAAGTAAAAGCTATTTGCGACGTTTACGAGGATCGCATAGAGAAGGGTCTCAAGAGATGCGAAGATGCCGGCGTCGCTCGCCCCTTCACTTCTACCGATTACAGAGAAATCCTTGCAAAGAAAGATGAGCTTGAGCTCAGCGCAGTTCTCATCACCTGCGCGTGGGAGCCTCATCTTGAGATCGCTATCGCCGCTATGAAAGCCGGACTTGACATCGGCGTAGAAGTCGGCGGCGCATACAGCCTCGACGATTGCTGGAGACTCGTCCGCACTCACGAAGAGACCGGAAAGCATTGTATGCTTCTCGAAAACTGCTGCTACGGCGAAAGAGAGCTTATGATCCTTAATATGGTTCGCCAGGGCATATTCGGTGACATCGTTCACTGCGAGGGCGGCTATCAGCACGACCTCCGCGGCGAGATCATCAACGGTAAGGACGACAGACATTACCGTCTCCGCAACTACATCAACCGTAACTGCGAAAACTATCCTACCCACGAGCTTGGTCCGATAGCAAAGGTTCTTGACATAAACAACGGCAACCGTATGGTTACTCTTAACTCGTTTGCAACTGCATCAAAGAGCATGCACCAGTTCGCAATCGAGGACAAGGGCGCAGATCATCCGCTTGCAAAGGTTGAGTTCAAGCAGGGCGACATAGTTACCACCGTTATCAAGTGTCAGCAGGGTCAGACCATCATCCTCCGTCTTGACACTACTCTTCCCCGTCCTTACTGCCGCAGCTTTACCGTTCGCGGTATCAAGGGTTCATACTTCGAGGATAACGACTCCATATACATAGACGGCAAGCACGGTGAATTCCACTGGGGCGGCAGCGGCATTTGGGGTAACGCTAAACAGTTCGAAGAAGAGTACAACCATCCTCTTTGGAAGAACTACGAAGTTCGCGGCGGTCACGGCGGTATGGACTGGCTTGTTAACGAGGCATTCTTTGAAGCTCTCAGAAAGGGTTCCCGTCCTCCGATAGATACTTACGACACCGCTTCCCTTATGTGCATCTCCACTCTCAGCGAAGAGTCCATTGCACTCGGCGGCGCAACCGTTTATATCCCCGACTTTACCAACGGTAAGTGGTATATGCGTAATGACATCGACGGCGAGCTTAACTTCAACCTCGACAAAGTTGATGCTACCGCTGAATATTATCAGAGCAAATAATTATAAAAAAAGATACCGCGCACAGCGCGGTATCTTTTTTTGTCTGCAAATTAAAAAAGTGATGCCGCATTTTGGCGGCATCACTAATATACGAGATTTATCTTATTTTCTTTGCAACAACTACGCCGGCAAGAGCGAGAGTAGCAAGAACAGCTATACCTGCAACTGCAAGGTCGGAGGTCTGGGGGTTCTTGTCTGCGCTGGGAGAGGTAGTGTCGGGAGTGGTATCTTCAGCTGCGCCTGCAAGCTCAACGTACCAGTGGTAAGGAGCCATGAAAACTTCACCACCGGAAACGTCTTCACTGGTTCTTACGGGGTCGGAGATGAGCTGATTGTA
This sequence comes from uncultured Lachnospiraceae bacterium, assembly GCA_964525525.1. Taxonomy (GTDB): domain Bacteria; phylum Bacillota; class Clostridia; order Oscillospirales; family CAG-272; genus RGIG2161. Next base: position 4,019 of record CAZGHD010000022.1, read on the forward strand.
ATGATCAAAGTCAAACATAGTACCGGTTATATCGTTCTGCTGGATGCAGATACCGATCTTGGTACCATTTTCAAAGGTGTAAGAACCTTCACCCGCACGGTTAGCGGTGGGGAGCTTAATTTTAAGCTCTGCGTTAAAGCCGGAAGCAGTAACAACTACTTTACCGTCTACAAGAGAACCGGGTTCATTTACGAAAGGAGCGGTATCTTCTGCGCCGTCTGCATAACCGTCAGCGTAGGTCTGTGCGAAAGATACGAAGTATCCGCCGTGTGCGCCGCCAACCTGATCGTAGTCACAAGTAGCGCGATATGAGAAGAAATCGTAGGAAGACTCATAGTCCCAACGTTCTACGCCTTCACAGTCGCTGTTGTCATAAGTAACTATGTACTCAAGAGAGTCAGCGTTTTCGGACTGAGTAAGAAGGTGAGCGAGCGGGGGAATAAAGGAAGTATTATCTTTAACTTCAGAGAAGAAGTAAAGATATTCGCCGTCCCAAATAACACGAGTAGTAGTCATACTCTGGTTAGGGTTGGTTGTATCGCCGTAGTCAACAAGATTGGTAATAATCACCGCACCGTTTGCATAAGCCTCGTCTTTATTACCGTCAATTACGATAGTACCGGGTTCAACGTATCCGGCGTCACCGTATTTCTGACCGAGAGAACCGGCACAAACAGCGATAGACATCGTAGCTAAAAGGGAAATGATGAGAGTGATTGCGATAAGTTTCTTCATTTGGAGTTCCTCCTTTGTTTTTTGTAATTACAGTATACACAAAAATCCTGATGTTGTCAATACTTTTTTTGTCGATTTTAGCAAAAATGATCGATTTGAACAAAATTGTACCACGTTTGTATAATATAATACCAAAAAACCTTTTTAGAACAAAAAAACATAATAAAAAAGGAAGGCAAAGCCTTCCTTTTTTATTATGTTAGGTAGTTAATTATCTAACTTTCTTTGCAACAACAACGCCAGCAAGAGCGAGAGTAGCAAGGATAGCTACGCCTGCAACAGCCATGTCAGAAGTCTGAGGGTTGGACTGAGCGGGATCCTTAGTGGTAGCTTCAGGAGCCTGAGTGTCTGCAGGAGCCTCAGTGGTGGTGTCTGCAGGAGCCTCAGTGGTGGTGTCTGCGGGACCCTCAGTGGTAGTGTCAGCAGGAGCTACTGCAGCGTTACCCTTGAGCTCTACGTAGTCATAGTAACCACAGTCCCAAGCGGTGGACTTGTTGATCATGATCTCACCGGAGGGAGTGCCAACTTCGGTAACAGCAAGAGTGATCGGCCAGCCACCTTCAGCGTTGGTGGTGTTGAACTGCTGAGTGATGAAAGCGATCTTCCAGCCTTCGCCGTATGCGTAAGAACCGATACCAGCGCGGTTAGACTTGGGCATAGTGATCTGAGCCTCAACGTTGTAACCGGAAGCGGTAGCAACTACTTTACCAGCCTTGAAAGCACCCTCTTCGTTACCGAAAGCAACGGTGTCTTCAGCGCCGCTAGCGAAACCTTCGTACTCAATACCAGCGGGTTTGGATACGAACCAACCGCCATAGGTAGGCTCATAGGAAGCTCTGTACTGCCAAAGGTCCATAGAGGAGTCAGACTCGTAGGTCTCTACGTCAGGGCAATCGGAGTTGTCCCAAACGATGAAGTACTCAATACAGTCAGTATTGTAGGACTCAGTGAGAAGCTTAACGAGTGCGGGCTCGTAAGGAGTGTTGTCCTTTGCTTCAGAGAAGAGGTAAAGGTAGGTGCCGTCCCAAAGGAGATAAGTGGTATTCATGATACCGCTTTCGCCATTGTCACCGTAGTCACGGTAAGTATCGGTAACGATAACTGCGCCGTTTGCGTATGCAGCGTCTTTAACGCCGTCGATAGTGATGGAGCCTGCGTCAACAAGAGCAACGTCGCCCTTGGGATATTTCTGACCCAGAGAACCAGCACTTGCTGCGATAGCCATGGTAGCTACAACAGCAATGAGAAGTGCAATGCTAAGGATTTTTTTCATGCTAAGGTACCTCCAAAATATTTTGTACGAATATAGTATACACAAAACCTTCGCATTTGTCAAGTGAAAAATGCAAAAATGTTTATATATTTCTCACAAAAAGCAAAGAAAAACACTCTTTTCTTGTTTTTATATGTAGAAATTCATAATATATCCATCATAATACGTTTTTTTCAGCGTTTCAGTTCCGTCACACGACCGTCACTTTGCCGATCTTATCTTTTATTCTTTCTCTCACCGCGTTCATCTGCTCGGGGGTGGGAGACGTCACATCGCAGAATTTTTCCGCCGCGCCGACGGCACGGTATTTATCCTCCGCGTACGAATGATACGGTAAGACCTTCACTTTCACCACCGACGGAAGCCCCGCAATGACGTCGGCTATACAGTCAATCTCGCCGTCGTTATATCCCGGCACGAACGGAATTCTTATCTCGATACGCTTTCCAAGCGAGTCGATATACCTGAGATTTTCAAGAATCTGCGCGTTATCCCTGCCGGTAATCTGCTTGTGTACGTCGGGATCTGCCGCCTTGAGGTCAAACAAAAAGGTGTCGGTATAATCCACAACGTCGTCGATCGCCGTTCTCGGAGCGTATCCGCAGGTATCAAGCGCGGTCGAAACGCCGTTTTCCTTGAGTTTTATCAGCAATTCTCGGCAAAATTTGCTCTGCGAGAGCGGTTCTCCGCCAGACAGAGTGACTCCGCCGCCGCTTTGATCGTAAAACGGCTTGTCGTAAAGCAGCTCGGGCAAAATTTCCTCCACCGTCGTCTCCCGTCCGTACATGATCAGCGCGGACGCGTGACAAACGTCGGCGCACGCACCGCAGGCGACGCATTCCGCGCGGTCAAAAACGTGATTTTCACCGTCAAACGAGTGCAGACCCTTTGGGCACACGTCAACACAATCACCGCACCCGCGGCACGCAGTCGGGTAAAATCCAAGCACAGGGACAGGCGAAATGCTCTCGGGATTGTGGCACCAACGGCAGAAAAGCGGGCATCCTTTTAAGAAAAGAGTAGTCCTCACCCCGTCACCGTCGTGAATCTCAAACCGTTTTACCGAAATTATTCTTCCTTTTATATTATTACTCATAACATCACCATTACATAAGGTTTCGGCATCTTTCGATGAACTCGTTCTGCTTATGCGCGTTCATTCGCACGAAGTACTCGTTCCAGCCGCAAACTCTGACCTGAAGATTAGCATACTTTTCCGGCTCCTTCTGCGCGGCAAGCAGATCTTCAAGCCCGAAAACGTTACCCTGTATAGCCATTCCGCCGCGTGCGAAGTATACCTTCACCAGAGTTTCAAGCGCGGCAAGTCCCTCATCCCCCTCAACGGCAGACGGGTGAACCACGAAATCGCATATACCGCCGTCAATGAAATAAGAATGATCCATCGCGGTAACGCTGAGCACGTTTGCGGTGACGCCGTTCAGATCCATACCGGTAACACTGCACATATTGCGTGAATACGGCTCGCGCGCGCCGCGTCCGTCAGGCGTTGCCGCAACGTTTTGCGCGTGATCAACACAGTGCATAACAGAGTCCGCACCCAGTCGGTAAACTCCGCCGATATTATTCTTCCTGCCGATAACCACGCCGGCAATGTGTTCGTATATCTGTTTTGCAAGTCCGTCAGGCACAGGGAGGCCGTTACCGTACCGCTCTTTTTCTTTCATAATCGAACGGCGTAGTGCTTCTCCGCCCTGCCAGTTGTTTTTCATCAGCTCGGCAAGTTTCGTGAGAGTGATCTTCTTTTCCTCGTAAACGTACTTTTTAATTATCATCAGTGAGTCCACCGCGGTCGCTATCCCACAGCACTTGACCGAGGTGTTGTTGTACTTCATGCCCCCGTCACGCACTCCGCGTGCGCGCTCAATGCAGGAGGCAACCGTGCCCGAGTACGCGATCGACGGGCAGATAGCGTTCTGATGCTCAAGCTCACTCTCAACCGCCTTGAACACGATCTCAAGAATAGCGTCTATCTGCGCGATAAATCTCGAGTAAAACTCGTCAAAAGTTTTCGGTTCTCCCTCGAACACCGCACCGGTCACCTTGCCGGTGAGCATATCCACTCCGCCAGAGAGCGCAAGCTCAACGGCCTTCGGGATACTCACCCAAGAGCTGCAGATAAGCGGCTCCTCAAGTCCCATAATGTTGGATTCGTAGCATCCCTGCGGCAGAAAATATTGCGATTCCTCACGTGAAATCCCGATCCGCTCGTATCCGCGGTATATCGTCTCGTCGTTTATCAAAACGATACTGCTGTGACCGCGGCGGATCATTCCGAGAATCTTGAGCAGCAAGGCTCTCGGCATACTGTCACTGCACCGCACGTGTATTTTGGGATTTCCGATGTCAAGCTCGTCGTAAACGTCAAGAAACAGCTCGGTCATCTCGGTATCGATATAGCTTCCGTCCGCAAAGCTGCCGCCAAGGCAGAGCGGCTGACCCGCCCAGCGATCCATAGCGAAATAAGTGTTGAGAAAATAGCGGATCATCTCGCGAAGCTCTGCTTCGGTATATCTGCCGCTGTCAATATCAGCGCGGTAAAGCGGAGCGTACATCAGATCAATGCGCCCGATAGAGCGCGAATTTTCATACCCGCACTCGTAAAACTGCGAAAACAGCACCGACGTCATCATCGCCTCGTAGGTGGTTCGCGGAGCGTGAGCGAGGATCCCGTCAATGCACTCGCAAAAATGCTCGGTTCCGTCGTATTTTGCCGCCTCGTCCCTCATTCTCCGCACGTTTCGCATCATAGCGGAATAAAGCTTTATTACCGCGTCGATAAAATCTATCTGCTCCTCTGTCGCACACGCGTCTGCCGAGAGCTCTTCTCTGCGTTTTTTTGCGCGCTCAAGTATTCCGAAAAAGCCAAGTCCTATAATATCGTTCCAGTCGGGGAGCGTGTGGTGGTAGTCTCCCACGGGAGACGCGCCGCACTCCCGTCCGAGTGCCTGAAGTTCAAACGTCTCGGGAGAAAGCTCACCCAGCACTTTTGATTTTATCTTACCGAATATCTCCCTGCGCATACAAAGACCGAACTCCGCCTTTGCGGAAAAGATGTTATACGGATTTATCTGTATTCTTGCGTTGTCGTAGAGATATTCAAAAAGCTCCGCGTATAATTTATATGAAGAAACCTTGCCGATTTTCTCATCCGCGATTCTGTGAAGCCCTTCTTTTATCTCGTCATACGGCAGTCCCGTTTTTTCGTCAAAATCAGGCTCTTTGTATTCATTATCAAGATATTTTCTGTTTTTATAAAAATCAAGAAAAAACACTATCTTCCCCCTTAAATAGCTTCAGCGATAATTTAGGCAAATTCAAATGTGTTCGCTCAAGCGAACAAAAATGGGTTCGGGCCCCATTTTTAATTTGAATTTGAGTGCGTGATAATATGACTTTCCTTATATTTCACGCTCATTATACAATAAAATATATGTTCTGTCAATCGAGTTTTCCGTACTTGTTGATTTTTTCGCGCGTTTGTAATATAATAGGTAGAGTATATGAAAAATAAATCTTTCGGAGTTTGAAAATGAAAGAATTGGCTTCTGCCGTGGCAGATCTCCTGCGAACCGTCGCAGGGCAACCGAAAAAGAATTATTTTACCTCGGCAATAATAGTCGCGGGCGGCTCAGGCTCAAGAATGGGAGACGTAGGTAAGACCAAACAGCTCCTTGAGCTTGACGGGATCCCCGTGGTAGTTCGTTCCATGCTCGCGTTTGAAAATTGCCCGGTGATTGACGAGATAGTCGTCGCCGCGCGGGAGGACGAGCTCAGGCTGTACCCCGCGTTCCGCGAAAAATATAAAATATCCAAGCTCCGCGCGGTCGCCGTCGGCGGAGGGACGAGGCAGGAATCTGTACTGTCCGCATTCAAAAAGGTGTCGCAAAAGTCGGAATTCGTTGCCGTGCACGATGCGGCGCGGTGCTGTATTACCCCCGAAATGATCGAGCTTACAGCTCGCAAAGCGTACAAATACGGTGCGGCGGCGGCAGGCAGAAAGGTCACCGACACGGTAAAGATAGAAAACGGAAAAGGATTTATCGAAAGCACTGTCGACCGTGAAAAGGTGTGGCTCGTCTCCACCCCTCAGATAATCAAAACAGACGTTTACCGCGCCTGCGCTTACTCCGCGCGTGAAAGAGGACTTTCGGTGACCGACGACTGCGGTCTGCTTGAAGCTCACGGATTTAAGATCAAGCTGTGCGACGTCGGGCAGGATAATATCAAGATCACCCAGCCGGGCGACGTAGAAGCGGCTGAAAGCATCCTCGCAAAAAGGAGTGAAATGAAAAAATGATGAGAATAGGACACGGATATGACGTACACCGCCTCGTCCCCGACAGAAAGCTGATACTCGGCGGAGTGGATATTCCGCACGAAAAAGGACTTCTCGGTCACTCGGACGCAGACGTGCTGGTTCACGCGGTAATGGACGCCGTGCTCGGCGCGCTCGCACTTGGAGACATCGGTCGGATGTTCCCGGACAATGACGATGCATATCTCGGGGCGAACAGTATAGAGCTTGCAAAAAAAGTTTCTGCCGTTATGCGCGACGCAGGATACGAAATCGGCAACGTAGACGCAACGGTAGTCGCTCAAGCACCGAAATTGATGCCATATATATATAAAATGAAGGAAAATATTGCCGCCGCCCTCTCCTGCGACCCGTCCCGCGTAAACGTAAAGGCAACGACCGAGGAAAAACTCGGATTTACCGGCAGCGGTGAAGGCATATCGGCCCACGCGGTCTGCCTGCTTATCAAAAAATAATAGGGCTGTCTCACTTCTGTGATTCAGCCCGGTATATAAAGTGCCGCCGCGCAAAACGCAAATATCTCACGTCCCGTAATTTATCTTCCCTTTTCACGCGTACGGCACGAATCTTCCGCCATTTATATAATATGGCATAAGTCAGAAATCTGTCAATAACTAAATTTGGTCTTCTCAATCGAAGCTGAAAGGAACGGTAACTTAATAATGATAAAGATTGCACCATCAATACTCGCATCAAACTATATGAAAATGGGCGAAGACGTTCTGCGCGTGACAGATGCGGGCGCAGAATACCTTCACGTGGATATAATGGACGGACGGTTCGTACCTAACATATCGTTCGGCCCCGGACTGGTAGAGTCCATGCGTAAGATAACAGACGCCGTCCTTGACGTTCACTTAATGATAGACCGTCCCGAAAGATACGTAGAAGAATTTGCCAAAGCCGGCGCGGACATTCTCACCATACACGTTGAAAGCACCGAAGACCCCGCCGCAGTACTTAAAAAAATAGCAGAGCTCGGCGTGCGCCCCGCCGTTTCGGTCAAGCCGAACACCCCGATAGACGCAGTATACCCGCTTCTCCCTCTCGTTTCTATGGTTCTCGTTATGACGGTCGAGCCCGGATTCGGCGGTCAAAAGCTGATACCCGCAACCATGGACAAGCTCGAGCCGCTCAAGGCAAAGATAGACGAGCTCGGACTTGACGTCGACATAGAGGTAGACGGCGGAGTTACCCCCGAAAACGTTTCCGAGCTTACCCGCCGCGGCGCGAACGTAATCGTCGCAGGCTCCGCGATATTCAAGGCCGAAGACGTAAAAGAAGCAATTTCAAAAATGAGATAAAAAACAAGGAGAAACGTTATGAAACGCCATACAATAACAAGTTTCACAAAACATCCGCAGAAAGCATACGTGGCAAACGGTTTTGTGGGATTCAGATTCGGTAAAAATCCCCTTACCGACTCAACCGGCCTGCTTTCCGGATTTTCCACCCGCCGTAACAATGAGAAATTTGCAGTAGTCCCCACCCCGCACATAACCTTTCAGTGCGGAGACGACAGACTGCGCGCCGAGACAAAATCTCAGACCTACGATTTTTCAAACGGAGAGCTCACCACCGAGATAGTCCTCTCCCGCGGTGATAAATCATACGACCTGGAGTACACCGTATTTGCGAGCCGCACCTCCCCCTCCCTTCTCGTTTCGATACTTACCCTAAACGGTGACGCGCAGGACGACATCAGAATGACCGTAAACTATAAGATAAACGAGTGCGCCGATACCATATCCGAGATGACCTATTATTCTACGTATCCCGGCCTCTACAGCACTTATTACGATGGAAAATGCCGCATCATCTCCGCAGACCGCACCGCAGAAGCAGGCGTGGCGTACAGAATTTTCGGCGTTGATTTTGACGACAGATACTACGGTGGCGAAATGATCACCTACGCAAAAATCAAAGCCGATGGAAAACCGATTCAGATACTCTCCTCCTACGTCCCCGGCATTATGCATACCGAGCCGTACGATCAGGCACAGCGCCTGCTTACCCTTGCCGCGTGGACCGGAGTGGATAAATTAAGAGAAGAAAACCGCCGCGCATGGAAAGAGCTTTGGGAAAGCCGAATAGTAATAGACTGCGAAGATGAAAAATGGCAGGACGCAGCAGACGCTTCCTTCTTCTATCTGATGTCCTCCGCATCCGAATTTTCTCCCGCGTCGGTCGCACCGTTCGGACTCAGCGACCCCGAAGCATACGACGGACACTGCTTCTGGGATACCGAGAGCTTTATGTTTATGCCCCCGCTTTTCTGCGCGCCCGAGGTAGCAAGGTCTATGCTTAACTACCGTTTTGAAAAAATAGATATGGCAAAGCACAACGCTCACTTAAACGGCTATCGCGGAATACAGTTCCCGTGGCAGAGCGGCTCAAGCGGATCGGAAGTAACCGTTTCCTGGTGTACCTCCGCCGGAGAACAGCACATAAACTTTGACGTTGCTCTCGCATTTGACGGATACGCAAGAGTACACGGCGACCCGATATTCTTAAAAGAGGTTGCTTGGCCTGTAATTTACGGCGTGTGTGAATGGATAGAGAGCCGCGTCGTCAAAACCGAGCGCGGATACGAGATACAGCACATCACAGGTATAGACGAAAGCCACGACGACGTAAATAACGATTCATATTCAAATATGATGGCGGCAAAGCTTCTCCGCGCAGGCTCGGAATATTCGGTCAAGCTTGGTTACGGCGAGATCAAAAAGTGGCTTGATATAGCGGACAACATGGTGTTAAACTTCTTTGAGGACGGAGTCGTCCGTCAGTTCGACGGTGCTGCTCACAGAGATGGTTGCAGCTCCCTTATGGCTTATTTCCCCTACGGATACTCAAACGGCGAGGAGTCTGACAGAAAAACCATCGAGTGCATGGTATACGAGGGCGATATAATAAGTCAGTGCTTCTACCCTATGCAGTCGGGATACCTCGGAATATTCCCCGCATGGCTGGGCGACAGAGACTTTTCGCTCAAAGTTTACGAGGCAGGCTGTCTTGACTTCTTCTGCGAACCGTATTTCGCCTGCACCGAGTGCTCGATAAAGAATCCCGAGCACAGAAAGAATCCGCCTCCCGGCACAAGAACAAGCTTCATCACAGGCCGCGGCTCATTCCTCTCCGGACTTATCATGGGACTTACCAAGATGTGCCCCTGGAAGTGCCCGCTTGACGCACCGATAGAAGACTGGTTTGGCGAGGACATCGTACTTCCCACAGGCTGGAACAAGATAACCATCGGCAAAATCACGTTAAGAGGCAAGAACTACCGCCTCGAAGCCGAGCACGGAGCAAAACGCGCTACCCTGACTGAAATATAAAAAGCAAGCGGGCTGTCTCAATGAGACAGCCCGCTCTTTATTTCGGTTAATCCTTTATTACCTCATAGTAATTTTTAAGCTGATTTTCGCTCGGCTTATAGTCAGGGCGTGAACAGCAAGGCATAGTAGGCTCGGAGCCGTCAGCACCGTAAAACGGAGAAAGACGGTCGTTTTCCCACTTAACTCTTTCTTCTTCCAGACTAAAGTCGGGAAGGTCGTACGGAACACCCTTTGCAAGCAAAGATCTGAAGCCGAGAATAGCAACAGACGACATATTGACCGCGGAATAAATATCGCACGGCATAGGAGGCTGCTTGCCGGTTTTAATGCAGTCGAGGAAGGTTCTCGCAACGAGATAGTCCGCACCGCCGTGACCGCTTTTCATGATCTTGTCTTCCTCAAGGTCGTCCCAGGAGGGAGTGTAGAAGTTTATCTCCTCACGGCCCTCGGGAATTTCCCAGCCGTTATATCTGAGCATAACCTTATCGGTACCGCGCACGTTCTCTATCTGACCCTTCGTACCGCAAACACGGTATGAGTTACCGTGAGCACCGAATTTAGAACAAGCGGTAAACTTGAATACCGAATCATCGTCGTTGAGGGTAGTAATGATCGCGCTGTTGTCTCCGCAGTAGGTCGCGGTGGGATAATCGTCACTCGGCGGGCAGAAGATAGGCAGAGCCGCTACTCTTTTCGGAGTAGCGCCGGTAGCCGCAATAATCGGAGCAAGGGAGTGAGTAACGTAGTAGGTTGCTCCGCTGAAATGGCGCCAGTGCTTGTCAAAATATCTGTAAGTACGTATAAAACCGACGTCTGACGGGCCTGACGGATGGTTGTATTCACCCTCGGCATAAAGTATTTTACCGAGCGTTCCGCCGTCGCATACCCGCTTTATCTCGCGGTTAAAGCGCATCTGCGGATAATTTTCCGCAAGCATATATATCGAACTGCTCTTTTCAAAAGCGCGAAGCATCTCTACACCCTCTGCCATGGTTCCGTTACTGATACACTCGGAAAGCACGTGGATTCCGCGCTCAAAGCACTTTACCGCGTATTTCGCGTGATCGTGGAAATAGTTTGCGAGGATCACCGCGTCAAGACCGTGTTCGATAAATTTGTCAAAATCGTCGTAAACCGCAAAGTCGTTTTCATCAACCACCTTGTCTTTTATAAGGCGGTTAACTGCGTTCTGTCTGCGTTTTTCGTGAAAATCACAAAGCGCAACAACCTTTGCGCCTGCCGCGTGCTGATCGTATGAAAGATCGGCGCCTCTGCCGGCACCGAAAATACCAACTCTGATTTCGCTCATGAGGAAACCTCCAATTAAATTAAGTTGAGTTTATAATATCACAGGCTTTTTCGTTTGTCAACGCACAAAATTCATGTTCTTACTTTTTTGCATATTTTTCTAACTTTTCTCAATGTTTTATTATTTTACAAGAGAATCTATAATCGGACGAATATACTCCGCATATTTTCTGCCGATAAATTCAGAGCCGTGAGCGTTCGGATGAATACAGTCGTCGGTAAAAGAATTTGAATCCTCGTGCATGAACGCAGAGTAAAAAAGTCCGTCCATCGGAAGATATGCATCAGCATATTCAAGCGCAAGCTTACGTACAACGTCTATCTTAAAATCAAGGTCTTCTCTGAAAACGACGGTGTTCTCATGAGGGAAAACGAAAGGCTCGATCATCATGATCTTTGCGCCGATCTTTTTCATAGCATCAAGAATAGTGCGGTAATTTGCCTCAAATTCCTCATTCGGCAGCCAGTCGCGGTCAGCAACTCCTCCCCACACGTCGTTGATGCCTATAAGAATAGATACTACGTCCGGCTTGATCTGTACAAAATCACTCTCAAGACGATCAACAAGGTCGCTTGTCTTGTTACCGCCTTTTCCGAGATTGATAAACTCAAACTCAACGTCCGGATAAGCTTCTTTTATGTACTGCGCCGCGTATTTGGGATAATTTTCGCCGAGTGTATGGCAATCGGTGTCCCCATCTTTACGAAAAGCGTCGGTTATGCTGTCACCCTGAAACAGGAGCTTTATTTTTTTCATATTTGCCTCGATTCTGCCGCAAATGGCGGCTGTAGTAAAATATTTTTGCTTATGTGCAGGTCTGCACACAATTGTTATTAATTATATCACTTAAATTCGCCAAAATACATTGATTTTTTCACATATTATATTGACAATATCACTCTCTTGCCATATAATAAAGTCAGAGGTGAGATTATGTTTGGAATCAGACTTGACCGGCCTATTACTTACGTTTATTCTTCACTCAGAGCGTTTGACGAAAACGAACACCACATAACGCGCGTGTATGAGGAAAACGTGCTTTTGCTCGTGTACGAGGGTGTATTGCGCTTTTCGGAAGCGGGCGTCCAAAAAGAGATCAACGCGGGCGAATATTACGTCCAGCGGGAAAATCTTTTGTACAGAGGCGAGCTCGCAAGCGACTCTCCGCGGTATCTTTACGTCCATTTTAACGCCGAGTGGGCTGACGAGGGCGAGGATATGCTCCCATGCTCAGGAAAATTCGATTATCCCGCGCTCTCCGAGCTGATCGAACGCCTCGGCAAGCTGTCTATCGGAAATTACACCTACACCGAAAAATGCGCGGTGTTTTTTTCGATCCTCTCCGCACTTTACCGTTCAAACAGAGAACCGTCAACCCCCGAGCTGATCGCGGAATTCATCTCATCCGAGTGCTTTTTCGGTATCACGCTTGACGACATCTGCAAAAAATTCAATTTCAGCCGTAATTACATAATCAATCTGTTCAAAAAAGAGTACGGCATCACTCCGTTCGAGTATATGAACGGCATCAAGATCAAGCGCGCGATGTATCTGCTCAAAACCACGTCAAGTTCTATTGAAAACATCGCCTACGAGAGCGGATATAACAACTACTCGCACTTTTACCGTCTTTTCCGCCGTCATACCGGCATGGCTCCGATGGATTGGCGCAATACCTCGCTGTCACGGCACCAGTATAAAATGTTTGATAACTAAAATGCAGGAGAACTCTCCTGCATTTTTCTTTTTTCAAAAAAACCCGAAACCTATTGACAACCAGAACATTTTATGATATCATGATGATATCATAAAGATATAGGAGAAATGATATCATGCAAGAAAAAGTTCTCAAAGGTAAAAAACACGGTCTGCTCGTTCTGATTCTCACTATACTCATAGGTCTTGCGGCGACTGTCGGTACTGTATTCGGTGGCATCATGCTTGACGAAGGCAAAAGTCCCGTTCTGTTTATCGTAAGCATTATAGTTTTGTGCTTGTTCTGGCTCCCTATACCGGGTCTAAAGGTACTCAAGCCGCAGGAAGCACTCGTGCTCACTCTTTTCGGTAAATATATAGGCACCCTCAAGGGCGACGGATTCTACGCTGTAAATCCGTTCTGCTCCGCCATAAATCCCGCCGCATCCACAAAGTTAAACCAAAGTGGCGACGTTACCTCGGTAAAGCCTGCCGCCTCGCCCGGTTCTGCCGCAAGCATTGAGCTTGCTAACAAAAAAATATCTCTCAAGATAATGACTCTCAACAACAACCGCCAAAAGATCAATGACTGCCTCGGCAATCCCGTTGAGATCGGCATCGCGGTCACCTGGCGCATCGTTGACACCGCAAAAGCAGTATTCAACGTCGATAACTACAAGGAATTTCTGTCCCTCCAGTGCGACGCGGCTCTGCGAAACATCGTCCGTCTTTACCCTTACGACGTTGCTCCTAACGTTGATACCACCGGCGACGGTATTGCCGATGACGGAAGCCTGCGCGGCTCAAGCGAAATCGTAGCCGGACGCATCCGTAACGAGATTCAAGAACGCGTCAACGAAGCGGGAATAGAGATAATCGAAGCTCGCATAACCTACCTCGCATACGCGACCGAGATCGCCGCAGTAATGCTTCAGCGCCAGCAGGCATCCGCGATAATCGACGCAAGAAAAATGATAGTTGACGGTGCGGTAGGAATGGTCGAAATGGCTCTTGAACGCCTCAGTGAAAAGGATGTTGTCAAGCTGGACGAGGAGCGTAAAGCGGCTATGGTGTCAAATCTGTTAGTCGTTCTCTGCGGAAACCGTGACGCACAGCCGATAGTAAACTCGGGAAGTCTGTATTAATATGGCAGAAAACGAAAAGAAGCAAATACCCCTGCGCCTCTCATCAAAGCTGTATAACGCAATAGCGGCGTGGGCGGAAGATGATTTCCGCTCGGTAAACGGACAGATAGAATATCTGCTTACCGAGTGCGTAAAACAAAGAAAAAAGAACGGCAAATACGTATCCGACGAAATAGACGCTCCGCTCGAAATAGACATCGAATAGTAAAAAATCAGGTGCTTAGGGCACCTGATTTTTTTGCTCTATGAAAAACATCTATCGTCATACCCAACCCTGTAAATTCCTCGATTGGTATTACACAAAAGCACCCCGCGGTAGTATGAGCAGCACTCTATCTCTTCTTTACCTAAAATGGATTTCGACATATCCAGCTTGCAAACGCACTTTTTCTCATTTACGTCGTATACGCGAAGCTCGTCGGGATAGCTCTCACTGCACCCGAATGTGTGATAAATACATCCGTCCGAAAACATACCGCCCTGCGTGAAAAACACGTCAAACTCACAGGTAAACTGGTCGATTATGTCGCTCGGCGTAAGCACGGTCAGCCCGCCGTCCTCGGAAAATTCGGGGAGATCAAACGCGGTGATCACGTAGTAATTATCGTTCGGGTCGCAGGTTTCACGACGAGTCCTGCACTTCGCGGAAAGAATATACAAACGGTCGTTCTCGGTATCAACGCTGAACGCAGGCCAGCCCCAGCAGGGCGAGAGCCACTCGGTATTCTCTATCCCGTCGTTTTTGTAGGAGATGGTATGTACCGTTTTTGAAGAGAATTTCAAGGTATCACCGCGCTCCACCGATATACGTTCTATAGCACATCTGGCGATATATCCGTTCTCGTCCGCGTCACCGCTGTTACCGATGGTCACGAACAGATACGGAAACGGGGAGTCGGTACTCGGATATTTCGTACCGAACATAGCCTGATTTGCGTGGTTTGCATATCGCTTGTCAGGCTCGTTCTCGGCATACGAGCCGAGCTTGAACTCGCCTATCGGACGCGGAGAGCGGCTGAGCAGATCGTAAACGCCGCAATATCCCGTGTGAAAGAGCATAAATCCGTAGTCACCGCTCACTGCAAAGCCCTGTACGGCTTGTGAGGTCGGCTTTTCAAAATTCATAAAAAGCTCGGGCTGAGTAAAAGGAATAAAAGCCATATCTGTCACCTTACATCTTGTACGGCACTATATCGCACGCGTAAATTTTTCCCGTATCTTTGTAAGTCTCGCCGAAAGTAACTATAACCTCCACCGTACCCTCGGGCAGAGCGTGACGCGCGAGGAAGCTGTGATTTCCGTCGACATCGGCGGCTGTCACCCTGCTTCCGTCTGCCAAAACGGCGGTAACGGTATACTTTTTAACCATATTCGCAGGCATACTGAGAGGCTTGAAATCCAGCCTTCTGTGAGACTTTTGCGAGTAGGGATTGTAGGTAACCTCAGGCGGGTTTATTGTCTTTCTCTGATAATCGGGATCAAACACGATTCTGAGCGCATATCCGTCAAGCGGAACTTCCGATTTGAACGAAATAGCCTCTCCGTTTTGCACCTCAATGCAGTTGACCTCGTCAAGAATCAAGCGCTCGATACCGTTTTGAAGTATTTCTACCTTTTCGGCGGGCAGATCTATCTCAACTTTTTCCATTATTTTATCCATTTGACGCTTGAAATTCGGCAGACAGCAGCCGTCTTCCATCAGGTTTTTCTGCAGTTCGTCAAGATGCGAGGTATAAATATCGCACGGAAGCGCGGAGTATTTCGCGCACAGAGCCGCCGCGCATCCAACCGCCTCGCCCATAAGAGCGCAGGTAGCCATAACACGGGTAGAGCTCATCGCCATGTGAGACGCGCTTATGTTGCGTCCCGCGAAAAACAGATTTGAAATATTTGAAGAATACAGCGAGCGGTAGGGTATCGGATACGGAACCTTTACCGGATAATGCATAGAAGAATATCCCGGAGCTTCAATACCGTCAACGTTGTGGTCGTCCATCGTCCAGCCGCCGTACGCCACAGTGTCCTCAAACGGAGTTCCCACGGTAAGGTCGTTTGCGGTAAGCACGTACGCACCCTTATATCTGCGGCTCTCGCGCTTGCCGGGGAGAAATCCTACCCACTCAAGCTCCCAGTTTTCCGCGCCGTGGTCGCCGCCGTTTTTTATGTGATCCCATACGCCGTAAACGATCTCAAGCAGTCTGTCGCGGCATTCCTCGGTATCAGCAATTCCGTCTGCGGTGTTTCCGCCGACCTCTATCCACCAGAAATTGCCTCTCGAGTTTACAACGTCGTGCCCCTTGCCCTCAAGAAACGCCTCGTCTATCTTACGCGCCCAAGACGGAGGAATAAATTCCACGGGATGGTCGGTCTCTCTTGCCTGAAGCAAACAGGACATTCCCATATGCTTTTCATCCGCTACGTCTCGCGCGATCTCCTCGCCGAACGCGGTCTTATCCTCGCGTCCAATCATATATTCTGCGCCCGTCGGGCCGGAGAGAATACTGTCGCCCGAACAGTCTGCAAACACGTCAGCCTCAACGGTATGCCAGATATAGGTGGTAAGCTGCCAGCCGGTAACGCTGATTATCTTGCCATCCTTTTCTTTAGCGTCGCACACCGAGCAGTTCATCAAAACGGTGATGTTCTTCTCTTCCCTTACCTTATTGTAAAGGATCATATCCCACTGATAATGATTCATATGTGGATTGCGGTAGATGTTGTCAAGGTCGAGCTCCATTACGATGCCGGGCTCGCGGAAATTAGTTCCCGCGCCTCTTACCCACATACGGATCTCGCTTGACGAGTTTCCTCCGAGCACGGGTCTGTCCTGAATCAAAACGACCTTACTGCCGTGGCGCGCCGCCGAAATAGCCGCGCAAACACCTGACAGACCGCCGCCTATTACGCAAAGGTCGGCCTTGTGTGTTTTATGTGTGAAAGTACTGTTCATAGTTATCCCTATCCGAGGTAGACCCCGTGACCTTTCAAAGTTTCTCTTAATTTATCCGTATCAATATCCGCAACGGATTTCCCGTCATTTATCGCCAAAGCCGCGGCACATCCCGCCGCCTGACCGAGTCCCATGCAGGGAGGCATCACGCGGATAGCGCCTGCCGCGTCCGAATCTGCCGAAACACTTCTGCCCGCAACTAAAAGATTATCCATTCCGCGCGGCACGAGAGTTCCGTACGGCACGCCGTAAAACTTGCCCTCCGGCAAGGTGATATACTGATTTGAAAGCGGACCGAACTTGCCGTGTATGTCTATCGAATTGGCCGCAAGCAGTATCGCATCGTCGGTAACGCGGGCAGAAAGAACGTCATCGGTAGTCAGCGTAGCCAAGCCGCTTATGTGTCTCGTTTCCCTGATTCCAAGGTGCGTTCCGCTGGTAAGCAGTCTTGCATTCTCGCATCCGGGCACGTACTTAACAAGGAAGCGGAATATCTCGTCCACCTGCTCACGTCCGACGATAGAGCCCCTCGTCAGGCTTTCTGCATCGGTGCCGTCTATCTTCATAATTCTTGAGGTGTTAACGCTCCACTCGTCCTCCTGTACACCGCGGAAAAGACCTATCGAAACACGCTCAAGCGACCAATCTCCCGCCTCTCTCGCTCGGCTCACGTGCCAATGGAAGGAGCGGTAGTTGACTCCGTCCTTGCGGTAAAAATCGTTTTTATGTTCCTCAATATCCTTTTCGATCTTGTCAAGCTCCACTCCGCCGATACGGAAAAACATCGTAACCGGCTGCATCTTGCCCTCGCCGTTGCCGACGGTGTATTCCGCGCCCGATCTTGCCGCAACGTCAGCGTCTCCGGTGCAGTCGATAAAGACCTTAGCGTTGATTTTCGCAAATCCGCTCTTGTTGTGAACGATAACGCTTGAAATATGTCCGTTTTCTGTCTCGGAGGACACGAAAGTGGTGTAATAAAGCAATTTCACTCCGCGCTCGATCAACATCTGCTCGGAAATACGCTTAAACGCCTCTGCCTCAAAAGGGGTAACGTGTATGTGTCCTGCCGAGATATACGAGGTAAAGGATGAGGGCGCGGGAATCTTTTCCGGCTCGATCGCCGCGCCGACGGCGACCATGCGGTCAACTATCTCGGAGAAAAGTCCCCTGATAAGCCGCGTGCCGCCGCTCGAGTCATAGCAGGTCATAAACGGCGCGACAAGTCCGGCAGTCGCCATTCCTCCGAGAAATCCGTACGCCTCGACAAGCATGACCGACATTCCGCACCCCGCCGCCTCAAGCGCGGCGCATATTCCCGCAGGACCGCCGCCGATGACCAGCACGTCAGTCTCATATTGTTTTTCTATATTTTGATAAAGGTATTCATTTTTTGTCCTTTCTATCTGTATCAAAATAATTAATCCTATTAAAGTCGCTGATTTACAAATATCCGATATAATAACTCTCAAAATTTATACTTACCTAAGGCTCCCTTGTGCAAAGGGCTCGGAACAACGCATTGCGTTGTTCTAAGAATACCGCTTCGCGGTATTCCGATGTCGAGCGCAGCTAACTGAGGGATTGTTTCACAATATTATCTATATATAGACATACTCCATCAAAGTTTCTCAAAATATCAAGATTTGATATTCTAATTACATTAATATCATATTGCTCTAAGTAAGAAGTTCTTTTTTCGTCACTTAATAACCCTTCCTGCCCATAGTGTTGCGAACCGTCTAATTCAATAACTATCTTCGCTTTTGCACAGTAAAAGTCTGCTATGTATTTTCCCAAAACTTTTTGCCTCAAAAATCTGACCGGATAACTTTTAAGAAAATCATACCACAAATGTCTTTCTTCTTTTGTCATATTTTTTCTAAGTTCTTTTGCAAACGGAACTATATTTTTATTATGTTTTCTATCCATTTACAATCCCTCCACCGCTATCGCGGTCCCCCTCCCTTTACACAAGGGAGGCTTAAATATATGAACATCATTATATCATACCGATATAATGGTGATATAGATAACT
>CAZGHD010000023.1:0-22818 GCA_964525525.1 uncultured Lachnospiraceae bacterium
ATGGCTATATACGATACAATGAACTATATCAAATGCGACGTTTCCACCATCTGCATAGGTATGGCGGCAAGTATGGGTTCATTCCTGCTCGCAGCAGGTACGAAAGGAAAGAGATTTGCGCTTCCTAACAGTGAGATAATGATCCACCAGCCTCTCGGCGGTACTCAGGGTCAGGCGTCTGACATTAAGATCCACGCAGATCATATCCTGCGTATCCGTGACCGCATGAACACTATTCTCGCAGAGCGTACCGGTCAGTCTATCGAGACTATCGCGCGCGATACCGAGAGAGACAATTTCATGACCGCAGAACAAGCGTGCAAATACGGTCTCATTGATAAAGTTATTGACCACCGCGCATAAAGTGCAAATTGAAAGGTTAAACTTCATATATGCCTAATAATCAGAATAACAAGAACAGTACCACACGGTGCTGTTCTTTCTGTGGGAGAAACGAAAACCAGGTACTTTTCCTGATTCCCTCCCCCACAGGTGCATTTATTTGTGACAACTGCGTTGAAGCGTGCAGCGAGCTTATATACGAGCACACTCACGTTCCGTCCGAGTCGCACGATATTGATACCCTTACTCTTGAGACACTCCCGCGCCCCAAGGCGATAAAGGATACTCTCGATCAGTACGTTATCGGTCAGGATGAAGCAAAGAAAGTCCTGTCGGTAGCTGTTTACAATCACTACAAGAGAATACTGTATAACGAAGAAAAAGCCGAAAAAGCGGAGAGAAACAAGAAAAATGAATCCGGCAAAAACGATTCTGACGACATCGAGCTTCAGAAAAGTAACGTGCTCCTTCTCGGTCCTACCGGTGTCGGTAAGACCTATCTTGCCCAGACTCTCGCTAAAACGCTGAAGGTTCCGTTCGCAATAGCTGACGCTACTACCCTGACCGAAGCGGGATACGTCGGTGAAGACGTTGAAAACATTCTGCTCCGACTCATCCAAGCGGCAGACTTTGACATCTCTCTTGCAGAGCGCGGAATAATCTATATCGACGAGCTTGATAAGATCTCCCGTCGCAGCGAGAACAGATCTATCACCCGCGACGTATCCGGCGAGGGCGTTCAGCAGGCTCTGCTCAAGATTCTTGAAGGAACGATTTCAAACGTTCCCCCGCAGGGCGGAAGAAAGCATCCGAACCAGGACTTCATCCAGATAAACACGGAGAATATTCTGTTTATCTGCGGCGGTGCGTTCGACGGTCTTGAGCAGATAATCGAGGAACGTCAAGGCAAGGGCGCGATCGGCTTCAACCGTGACATAAAAAAGAAAAGCGAGAAAAAGACCGAGGGTATCTACAAGCACACGACCGCCCATGACATCGTAAAATACGGTCTCATTCCCGAACTTGTGGGTAGAATACCCGTCATCGTTTCTCTTGACGATCTTGATAAAGAAGCGCTCGTCCGCATCCTGCGCGAGCCTAAAAACTCTATTATCAAGCAGTATGAAAAGCTGTTTGAGATGGATAACGTAGAGATCGAATTTGAGGACGACGCGCTCACCGAGGTTGCCGCACAGGCAATCGAACGCGAGACCGGCGCGCGCGGACTCCGCGCGATACTCGAGGGAGTTATGAATCCGATCATGTACGAGATCCCGTCAAGCTTTGATATTGAAAAAGTCGTCGTTACACGCGACTGCGTTCTCGGAAACGGCGAGCCGATCTACGTCAGATCTCTCGCAACACCGGATGCGCCTCCCGCGCTTGAACAAGCATAATTTAAAGCAAAAAATGAACCGAAGCAATTCGGTTCATTTTTTATTGTTATTATTGTTATAAAATTTGTGTCAATTTTCAAAATCAACGCTGCCGAAAGGATATTCGATTCCCGGCATAGCTTTCACTTTTTCAATATATGCCATAAACCGTTCAGAATTTCTGATGCTGTCAAATGCATCATTTTGGATATGGCATAGAATATAATCTCGTTGATTGTGCGTATACGCGAGGTCGTGATTGTAGACTATCTCATTAATGAATGGATTATTCTCACGTCTGTGTTCACCAAGAGGTAAATTATCTTCAAACAGAGCTGTTTCATACCATTTGTCCAGTACCTCATACATTTTTTCGTAATCTTCGACGATTGCATAACATTTGGCAAGGTCTGTATAAAGATATATATAAACATAGGAAATCCACGCCATGTCTCCGAGATAGGTGAGATCAAGGATTTTTTCGGCGGTTTCATATGCGAATATTTTGGTTTTCGTGTCGGGAAATTGCATTCTCATAATAGCCCATGCCATGCCTTCACCGTAATATCTGAAAACCTGCTGGCACCAGTAGTTCTTCTTTTCATATCCATCAAGTTCTGACAGCATTTCCGCCTTGAGAGTACCCCAAACACCGCCCATATTTGCTATGCGAAGCGCATTTTCGGAATCACGGAGAGCGATGTAGATGTGATGAAGCGCTTCGATTGTTTCACTTCTGAGATTGTTGTCGGTGCTGTCATCCAGAACTTTTTCGTAAAATTCCGCAGCTTTTTTATAATGGCTGGTAAAATCTTCATCGTCGTCATAAGGATAAGGGTTTGCACAGTACGAGTGAATTTTAGCAATCTCAAAACGTATAATGTTATTGTGGGGGTATCTCTCGTACAGCTTCATCCACGTATTGAGCGCATCTTCGTTTGAGGTTTCGAGAGCATCGCAGTATTTACGTGTTTCTTCAATTTCTTTTTCCATACTGTCAGGGCTGATGCCAAAAAGAACGTCGGCGGATACACCGAAAAGTGCAGAAAGCGGTACTATCTGCGAAATATCCGGCGAACAGGTCTCCATTTCCCATTTTGACACTGACTGTGCTGAAATGTTCAGCTGTGCCGCAAGCTCTTCCTGCGTCATTCCTCGCTCTTTGCGGAGTTTTCTGATGTTTTGTCCTATCGTCGTCATGATTTTTCTCCTTAGAAATGATTTCCGGTACCGTTGACAGTATTATATCAAAAAATCATTTTTGTTTCAACGTATTGAATTGACAGAAAAACACAACCGTAGGTTGTATCAGAAAATATGCGCCCCACATCGCTTCAAACAAAAAACATCTTTATTTATTATCGTAATGTTCCCTAATGTTTTCAAACATCTTCTCCAAGATTTTAAGAGCTGTAGCGGCATCCTCCTCGCTGATGTTACGCATAGCAACAGATTCAAGCTCTTTTATCGCGCCTCTTGCGCTCGCGTTGATCGCGCGTCCCTTGTCGGTTATGTAAACGCGGCGTGAGCGGAGATCGTAGTCGTCAGCAACTCTGGTTACGAGTCCGTCGCTCTCCATTTTTGAAATGGTGATGCTTACCGTAGGGGCACGAAGTCCTGTCGCGCGCACGAGATCAAGCTGTGAGCATCCGTCCGCGTGGGATAGATGACGAAGCAGCGGTCTGTAACTCTCGTTTAATTTTTCGCTTGATTCGCGCCTGTGCATAATTGATCTGAATAGCCTTGATATGTCGTTTGCCTGTCTGAGACAAGTGTTTTTCTCGCGCGGAAAACGATGCTTTTTTTGTGCATCCTTTGCGTAAGGGAATTCCTCGTCAAGTCTTTTTTCAAGTTCGCTTCTCATTTTTGTATCCTACCTTAAATTTAGTATACTCAAATGTCAAATTAATTAGTTAGATAACTAATTATATAATATATTCGTTTTTTTGTCAATAAAAAATCATCATTTTTTACCTTTATCATATAAATTTGTTACACATTAAAAATGAAAATCGGAGCAAATTATATCGTGAGAATAAAACACCTCAAAAAAGGCAAATGATATATAAGTAAAACGATGATGAAGGAACTTAAAATGATATGGTAAAGAAGAAGATCAAGCGGCAAAACCGCACGGTGACGGCACTTTTGACCGCTTTGGTGATAATTACCGCCCTGCTCGGCGTATACGACTTTATAATTCCGGACAATATATCTGTGTACACAGAAGACGCTCTTCCGACCTTTTCAACGGTCACGATAGAGGAAACGGACTCGGCGGCAGTAAGCGCCCTCGGAGGCTCGCTTGTAAAAACTACCGCTACCGCAAAGCTGTTTGGTGTTCTGCCGCTGAAAACGGTTGACGTAAACAGATTTGCCGACATCCGCCTTTATCCCGGAGGAATTCCATTCGGTGTACGGTTATCGACCGCAGGAGTGCTGGTCGTTGGATTTGAAGCGGTAAAAACCGTCTCCGGTGAGATAAATCCGGCAGAATCGGCAGGTCTGCGCGTAAAGGACGTAATCACCCACGCAGGCGGCAAAGCGGTCAATTCTTCACTCGAGTTAAGCTCGGTGATAGAAGGATGTAACGGAAAAGAAATAGAAATAAAATTTACCCGCGCAGGGGTAGAACAAAGTATTAAGATCACCCCTGCCCTCTGTTCGGAGGAAAACAAGTACAAGACCGGAGTATGGGTCAGAGACAGTACAGCG
Organism: uncultured Lachnospiraceae bacterium; assembly: GCA_964525525.1. GTDB lineage: Bacteria > Bacillota > Clostridia > Oscillospirales > CAG-272 > RGIG2161. The sequence goes on from CAZGHD010000023.1 coordinate 4,434, forward strand.
GGTATAGGAACGGTTACCTTCGTGGTACCCGAGACCGGGGCGTTCGGCGGGCTCGGGCACGGAATATGCGACGTTGACACAGGAGAACTGATGCCGATGAAGCACGGTTCTGTAGTTGACGTAAGCATCAGCGGTGTAAACCGCGGCGAGCCCGGCGATCCCGGTGAGATAAAAGGTTTTCTCGGCGCGATAGAAACAGGGGATCTTACCGACAATACCGACTCCGGTGTGTTCGGAATTTACTCGTCTGTCCCGCCGGAACTGAGAGAAAGCGAAGCTATTCCGATAGCGCTTTCAAACGAGGTAAAAGAAGGAGATGCGTATATCCTTTGCACGCTTGAAAACGGAGTGCGAAAAAAATACGACATCTGCATTAAAAGCATAAATCGAACAGGGGCAGACACGAAGAATTTCGTGATAGAAGCGACCGATCCCGCTTTGATAGAGAAAAGCGGAGGCATCGTTCAAGGAATGTCCGGCAGTCCTATCATACAGAACGGGAAACTTATCGGCGCAGTAACCCACGTTCTTATTTCAGACCCGACCAAAGGGTACGGAATTTTTATCGAAAATATGCTCTCTGCAGCGGAATAGTGAAAAAGCCAAGGTTAACCTTGGCTTTTTCTAACCTAATCATCGAATTATTCACGCAATAAGTGAGTTTCCTGCACGGATTGGCTTATTGTTTTTTTGTGAGAAATCGGTATAATATAAGTACAGGCTGCGCAGCTAAGTTTTTATTATAGGAGCAATAATAATGAGTTTACCAATCTCTAATGTAATCCGCCGTCTGCGCCGTGAGCGTAACATCACACAGGAAGAGCTTGCCGCCGCTGTCAGGGTAACTTACCAGTCTGTCAGCCGCTGGGAAAACGGACAGGCATATCCTGATATGGAACTAATTCCGAAAATTGCCCGGTATTTCGATATTTCCACAGATGTTCTTTTTGGTACAGATGATGAATCAGTCAATAAGAGGCTTGAGGAACACTATCAAAAAATCAAAGAAGTGCAGAATGACATTGAAAAATTTTATCAAGCGTGTAAATCTGCTTACGATGAGTTTCCTAAAGAATTCAGTTTCGGGTTATGGCTTTGCAGATGCTATATTGATTATAATATTCGACCTTATGATAAACATTTGGAAGAAATCCGAAGCATCTGTAAAAACATCCTGGATAATTGCACAAAGGAAGATTATCGAATCGAAGCCATGTCTATGATTGCCGTTGCGGAAGATGAGGAACACATAGACACATGGCTTACGATTATGCCGAGTTGGAAATCCTGTAAAGAAGTCCTTCTTGAAACACGATATAGTTACCATAATAATTTGGAAAAATGCAATTTACAACGTCAGCAAAATTTCAGGGATTTTCTGGGATATATTTTTTATAACTGTACTGGATTGTATAATTTAGAAGATGCAGCAACAAGATTTCAGCTGGTACTGAAGCTGATTGATAATATGCGCGATACCGCAACGGATATTGATGCATGGCTTCCGGTGCGTGCGGATTTTTATCTGCGTATAGCGGGTACATACTTTGGAATGAAAAAACACGATGCCGGATATACTGAACTGGAAAAAGCGATAGACCTGTACGTAAAATATGCCGAATTACCGGCTGATACAATTCTTTCTTATAATTGTCTTTTCATGAATATGCTTACTGAAAACAAATTAAGCGCACCCGAAGACGATACAAAAGATAAAGGGGAATATGTATGTTGGTGGGCATATCACGATTTAACAAAAAGAGACAGTCTCTTCAGCGGTATGCAAGATGAGACGCGTTTTAATGAGCAGATAGAACGGCTTGTTCCTTATCTTCCAAAAAACACACTGCAATAAGTACTTTATCAAGCGTAAAGGATGACCTATACACATAGACCCCCCATCGCCGAAGTAAAAGAGCCAAGGCTTTATGCCTTGGCTTTTTCTATTTAGTTCATGTTATCCGTCTGCTTGAGCTGTTCGATCAAATTCTTGAACTCATCATTGTCACGAACAAAATCGTAATCTGTATCATCGTTTAATCTCATCAGCATTTCATGGCTCTTGTTCCACTTATTGTTCCAGTTGATACCGACAGGCGCTCTGCCGAAAGGAATCAGCGAAGTATAGGTATCCCTCTTTTCGTCATAAGTGTCGAACAGTACAACGTACTTGACGCATTCACCGAGATGAGATAATACTTTTTCTGTATCCTTTCGTGAAGCAAAAATATTCGCAATATGTTTTTCAGCTTCGGCAAGACTTTCTGCGTCAAAGAAAAAGTCATTTTCCTCGTACAGTGTTTTGTAGAACGAAATTGCTTTTTCGTATAATGCGATTTTAGCATCCTCGTCGAACAGAGGACTGCCGTCATCACTATTCATAGATGCAAGCCAGATAGTATGATCAGCTGCTACACTCACTGATTTGCAGATAGCGTTCTTTATATGCTCAATCAGTTTGTTACCACTGTACAGTCTTGTCAACATTTCATCCTTGGATGTGTCGGGAATATTTGCAACGAGATGAACTGCATCATCATATCTTCCTATGACAGGAAAGATATTGCAAGCAAGCTCAATAGCTTCACCCTGTATTTTAATGTCATTGCACCCGCCTATGATTTTATCAATGTAACCGGCAGCTTCGGTACAGAGAGAACACTGCTCTTCCTCGGAACAGTTTTGATGAAATGCACGCTGATAGAGAAAAATCACGAGATCAGACATCAGTTTGAAACTGTTGGGGTAACTCGAAAGTGCAGTTCTTGTAATCTGTGCAGCTTCTTCCTTGCAGCCTGCATTACAAAGTTCCCATGCTTCATTATGAATACGCTCTATAGCTGCTTGTTTATTGGTTACGTCAACCCCAAGCAGATAATCAGTGGTTACTTCAAAGAGATTAGCAAGAATAGGAAGCTGTGAAATATCCGGAGCCGTTCTGTCACATTCCCACTGAGATACGGCATTTGCGGTAATGCCGAGATATTCCGCAAGCTGTTCCTGCGTCATATCGCGCTCACGACGGAGTTTTTTTATTGTCGATCCGATAGACATTGTATCTACCTCCAAAATTTATTCAAAAGCGCTTTTGTAATTATATTATACCACATATTCAAACGCTTTCCACACAGTAGATTCATACTCAAACAGAAGCAATACTGTATTTTTGACAAAAGCAGTGTGGTACCAAACAGATATACGGATAAAATGAAATCATTATGCCGGTAAAATAACACTTCCCCTTCTTTTTCCCGTTTTGGATTGACAATAGTTCATCATAATGATATAATTAAATCAAAGATTTATCGAAAGGCAGATGACACAATGACTTGGTTTTCTTCAACACCTGAATCAAAATGGGATCAAAACAACAGTTTTTCAGATAAAAAAGGCACGGAGCTCATCATCGGCGAGCCTATCGGCAAACCGCTTTTCGGCTGGGGATGCTGTATAAGCGAGCTCGGAGTAAGAGCGTTAAACCGTATGGACGAGCAGAGCGCCGAGGAGATATACAAAGACCTGTTTTCCGAGGACGGACTCGGCTTCAGCTTCTGCCGTTTGCCGATGGGTGCAAACGACTTTGCTGAATCATGGTACAGCTACAACGAAACAGAAGGCGATTTCGAGATGAAAAACTTCTCGATAGAAAGAGACCGCAAATATCTCATCCCAGCCATAAAAAAAGCTATGAAATACTCGGAGAATATTGAGTTTTTCTCCTCTCCGTGGAGCCCTCCCACCTGGATGAAAAATCCCAAGGTTTATAACTTCGGCAGAATAATACAGACCGAAGAAAATCTCAAAGCATACGCGCTCTACATGAGAAAATATCTTGAGGAGTATGCAAAAGAGGGGATCAAAATCAAGCAGATCCACGTTCAGAACGAGGTGGTCGCAGATCAGAAATTCCCGTCCTGCGTGTGGACAGGCGAGTCTCTTACCAAATTTATTTCCGACTATCTTATAGACGAGATAGGCGGTATGACCGACATTTGGTTCGGTACTCTGAACACCCCCGAAACTCTGCTTGACAGACACAACAACTTCCTCTATTACGCGATGCAGAATGAAAAACTCAAGGCTAACGTAAAGGGCGCAAGCTACCAGTGGGCAGGTAAAATGGGTATTCTACCCGCATCCGAGGATTTCCCCGAGCTTGATACCATCAACAGTGAATGCGAGTGCGGAGACGGCAATAACACTTGGACCTACGCTATGTACACGTATGAGAATATACGTCATTACCTGCGTCACGGTGCAAGAGCCACCGTGTACTGGAATATGGCTCTTGATGCTAATGGAGTCAGCACGTGGGGCTGGCGTCAGAACTCGCTCTTTAGCGTTACCGAGGACGGAAAATGTATTCACAATCCCGAATATTATCTGTTAAAGCACTTCGCGCATTTTGTAAAACGCGGTGCGGTAATGCTCGGTACCAAGGGTGAGCACACCTCTAACAGTGCGATATTCAGAAATCCCGACGGTTCCCGCGTCGCGGTCATTATGAATGGCTTCAATTTTGAAAAGACCGTCACTATCGAGGGTAAGAACTACATCCTCAAGCCTAAGTCGTTTAACACTATAGTTCTGTAATTGAATACTAAAAAAGCCAAGGCAAGCCTTGGCTTTTTGATTTGTAATCGCCACTTAAACCGGCGGTTGAAACAGCTTCTACTAATATCTTATTGTTTTTTTACAGATAATTTGTTACACTATAATCAGAAACAGCGCTGTTTACTTTATAAACCATACGAAAGGGATATTATGAATATTTCTATAGGCGAAAATATTCGTCATTATCGCATACAAAAGGAGCTGACACAGGAAGAGCTTGCAGACTTTCTCGGTGTGTCTTTTCAAGCCGTTTCAAAATGGGAACGTGCACTTGCTTATCCTGATATAGAAACAATACCCATAATTGCAAATTTCTTTAATATCACGATAGATGAACTTATGGGTAATTCTCATATTCGTGCAGAAGAACAAATTTGTAAATACTTAAAAGAGTACGATAATCTTGAGATTATGTGTACGCGTGAGTCCGATCAAGAAAAAAATGAGCTTGCCAAAAAGGCCTATGCGGAATATCCGTATGACTGGCGTATAATCAATATGTATCGTCATAGTTTAATTTGCGGTCGTGATGAAGAAGATTACGGCGATACAAAACCGACAATCCGTTTTCTATGTAAAAAAATCCTGTCAGACTGCACGGATGATTATTTCCGTCAATGCGCCGTAAGCAGTTTACTTGCGATTTCCGAAACAGCAGAGGAGGAGGAAAAATGGCTCGCATTGCTGAACGATGATTTTTGCCTGCTTCGGGGCGAGCGACGTGAGGATATTGCATTTGAGCGCGGAAGAACTGAAGAAGCATTAAAATGTTGTCAATCAAATCTTCAGGAATATCTCAGCTGGTTTCTATATAAAATCGACACACTTGTAAGTCACGACGTAATGTCATCCGAACAGAAAATCGAGATAAATAATAAGATAATCGGTATTCTGAATATTCTGTTTGAATGCAATGATTATGGTGAATGGACATGGCAGATTGCCCGTAAACATGAAGAAACCGCTCGCCATTATTTCCGTTTGGGGAAATTGGAGGAAGGCATATCTGCGTTTGAAAAATCCGTAGAATACTGGTTACGGTATGACGATCTTCCGGAGAAAACAGTATATACATCTATTCTGTTTAACCGCTCGGAATTTGTACATAATAAGGATGATTCAGCAGATTCGGAATATAAAAATCCGAAACGCTACCTTGAAAATATACGTTCTGATTCGTTATACGATTGCGTCAGAGAAGACGCGCGTTTTTTAGCGGCGATAAATCGAATTGAGAAAGCTATTGCGATTAACCGATAAACGGCGGCAGCAAGCCGCCTACATCAAAAAGCCAAGGCAAGCCTTGGCTTTTTTGAGTGTTTTTCAAAACAAGTCTTTTACTATTTCGGGGAATGTTCTGTAATCGTCTATTTTCAGATAATTAAAATCTGAAAGATACACCGCCTCGTCATTTCCGCCGGGGCCGTAATCGTCGCCTATGTAAACGACTTCACTGTGAAGTATGCCGTGATCGGCACAGTATTTTGACAACGCATATGCTTTGTTAAACGGAAACGGCGCCATATCAAACGACGATGACCCGCCGACGAAAACGGTATAATCGGAAAATACCGATTTTATATCCTCGTATATTGCACGGCGTTTCTTCCTATCGGGATCAAACACGAGTTTATCTTCCGTCTTTGCGGCTGTTCCAAGAATAGGAAAGGTAACGCATCCCGATGCGTGATATTCCACGTTGTCGCCGGCAAATTCTGTAAATCCGTACTTTTTTCGCATCTCGGTAACTCGCCTGTCAACGCTTTCTCTGTCACACGGAGCAGTTTCGTTATAAACGAGCTTTAACTCACCGCTCCCGCCGTCGTACTCGGCATACTGCATACCGTAATTACCTATAATATCTATCGGATAACCGTTCATCTGACGGAAGATTCTTTCGCACATTCCTGCGCCCACCATAAGAAGCTTGTATTTCTCCCCCAGACGATCAAGCACTGCCTTGTGTTCATCATCGAGAGGAGTCTTATGCTGGGTCAGCGTTCCGTCCAGATCCATTGCGATCAATTTTATATTTTTCATTTTAATCACCATTCCGCACTACAAAGCACTTAACGTAATAACAAATCACGCTTTGGACTATTATATCAAATAATGCGAAAAAAATCAATTTATATTGAAACAAACTTAATTATATGATATAATTATATGTAATCCAAAAATATTAAGAGGTCTTGAAATGGTAAAACTCATAGAAGGCGGCGTTTTCTATGCCGGCGGCAAGCTCATTCCCGATTCTCCGAATGCGGCAGCCGAAATAAAACATCTTACAGGCGCGGACGTGAATGCCGATGCGGCTCGCAAGGGCACTATGGCGTCAAAAATACTCACCGCGCACAACACGTCGGGCGACGATAACAAACTCAAAATAAAATTCGATGCTCTTGCATCACACGATATTACATACGTTGGTATAATCCAGACCGCACGCGCGTCCGGACTTGAAAAATTCCCTGTTCCCTACGTGCTCACCAACTGCCACAACAGCTTGTGCGCGGTCGGCGGAACGATAAATGAGGACGACCACGTATTCGGTCTGTCCGCCGCAAAAAAATACGGCGGTATCTACGTTCCCGCGCACCAGGCGGTAATCCACGCATTCATGCGTGAGATGTTCGCAGGCTGCGGTAAAATGATTCTCGGCTCTGACAGCCACACCCGCTACGGCGCGCTTGGCACTATGGCGGTAGGCGAAGGCGGCCCCGAGATAGTAAAACAGCTTCTTTCCCGCACCTACGACATCGACCGTCCCGGCATTATTGCCGTGCATCTTCACGGCGCGCCCCGCCGCGGCGTAGGTCCGCAGGACGTTGCGATCGCCCTTATCGGCGCGGTATTCGCATCCGGCTTTGTTAAAAACAAGGTCCTTGAGTTTATCGGTGACGGTATCGCAGGTCTTTCTATGGACTACCGCTCGGGCATCGACGTAATGACTACCGAAACCACCTGCCTTTCCTCCATCTGGGTAACAGACGAAAAGACCAAGGAGTATCTTGAGCGTCACGGCAGAGGCGGCGATTTTGCAAAGCTTTCTCCCGACACCGTCGCTTACTACGACGGAGTAGTTGATATAGACCTTTCAAAGGTAGAATGTATGGCGGCGCTTCCCTTCCATCCGAGCAACGCCGTATCTATAAACGAGCTGAACGCCGATCCCGTAAAATATCTGCGCGAGGTTGAAGAAAGAGCAAAAGAACAGCTCAAGTTAAAGAGCGAATTTAAGCTCACCGACAAGATAACCGCAGAAGGCATCAGAGTAGATCAGGGCGTTATCGCAGGCTGTGCCGGCGGTACCTTTGAAAACCTGTGCGCCGCGGCTGATATTCTCGGCGGAGCATCAACCGGTAACGGCAGTTTCTCCCTCTCCGCATATCCCGCAAGCCAGCCGGTATTTATCGAGCTTACCAAGAACGGAGCGGTTGCATCCCTTATGCAGGCAGGCGTTACCCTGCGTACCGCGTTCTGCGGTCCGTGCTTCGGCGCGGGTGACGTTCCGTCAAACGGCGCGCTCTCCATCCGCCACTCAACCCGTAACTTTGAAAACCGCGAGGGTTCAAAGCCCGGCGACGGCCAGATAGCTTCGGTTGCGTTGATGGATGCCCGCTCTATCGCGGCAACTGCGAAAAACGGCGGTCTGCTCACCGCGGCAACCGAGATAGATTACGAGGAAACCGCACGCGATTACACCTTTGACGACACCGTATATAGAAACAGACTTTATTTCGGCTACGGCAAGGCAGACAGTTCAGCCGAGCTTAAATTCGGCCCCGGAATTGCTGACTGGCCGGAAATGGCTCCGCTCACCGATGATCTCGTACTCAAGGTAGCTGCAAGAATTACCGATCCCGTTACCACCACCGACGAGCTTATCCCCTCGGGCGAGACCTCGTCCTACCGTTCAAATCCCTACAAGCTTTCCACCTTTGCGCTCTCAAGAAAGGATCCCGAGTACGTCGGACGCGCAAAAGCCATCGCAGAGCTCGAATCCGCTCGCCGCGAGGGCAAGGAATTTGCATCGCTTATGAACGGTTTTGATACCGTCATTGCCGCCGCAAAGAAGATAGATCCCGCATTCTCTCCCGAGAATACCGGCATCGGAAGTCTCGTTTACGCCAACAAACCCGGCGACGGCTCCGCGCGCGAGCAGGCGGCATCCTGCCAAAAGGTTCTCGGCGGATGGGCAAATATCGCTCACGAATATGCGACCAAGCGTTACCGCAGTAACCTTATCAACTGGGGTATGCTTCCGCTGACAATCGAAGGCGAGCCTCCGTTTGAAATCGACGACTATATTCTCTTAAAGAACGTAAAAGAGGAGATCAAAAACAACTCCGGCAAGGTTAAGGCTTACGTTATAAAACCGAACGGAGACGCAAACGAGATCGAACTCGGTTTCGCTCCGCTCACCGAAGACGAGCGCGGTATAATCCTCGCAGGTTGCCTTATAAACTTCTATAAAAACAACTGATCCCCAAAAAGCCATAACAAAATAAACAAAGACGGGGACTCTGCCCCGTCTTTGTGCTTAAAATAAAGGATGAAACAATGTCAAACGTTCGCATAATCAAGAGCTTCACGCGTGATGAAAACTTCCCGCGTCACAGCGAGGGAGACTTCATCAGACTCAAAGACGGCAGTATTATGCTGGTATACAGCAGATACATCGGCGACTCTCACAAAGATGCCGCGGACGCCTCTCTTGCTGTCACTTACTCTTACGATAACGGTGAAACGTGGACCGATCCTACCATACTTTTACATCCGTCTCAATTTAACGTTACCAACATAATGAGCGTTTCTCTTATGCGTATGCAAAACGGTGATATTGGTCTGTTTTTCGGACTCTCTATTCCGGGTTATCAGCATTGGAACGGACGCCACATCCTGCTCCGCTCCCGCGACGAGGGAAAAACCATCTATTCCGAGACAGACTGTCAGCCGGTAGAATATAACGGACGTTTCGGCCTTAATAACTGCCGCGCGGAGAGACTTTCATCAGGGCGCATAGTCCTGACGCACCACATTCATCCCGGTGCAAAAAAGAACGTTGAATTTCCCGAAAAGCGTCGCGAGGGTGCTCCGAAACCGCGTATCAGCAGATTCTCATTCGGTGTAGTCTGCTACTCGGACGACGACGGATACACCTGGGAAACCGCCAAAGATATAATCTGCCCTCCCTTTACCGACACGTCAAAAGGTCTGCAGGAAGGCGGAGTATTTGAAATACGTCCGGGAATACTCAAAAGCTACTGGCGCTCGGACAGAATGTTCCAGTACGAGTCCCTCTCTTTTGATAACGGCGAACACTGGACCGCGCCCGTGCAGTCCTGCTTCACTTCCCCGTGGTCGCCGATGAAAATCACCCGTAACCCGTTCACAAACAAGCTCTACGCTATCTGGAATCCCATTCCGCTGTATAACGGCCGCCACTTCCGCCATATAGACTGGGGACGTACACCGTACGTTTATGCAGAGCTTAACGAAGACGCGACTAAATTCGGTGAGATGCACGAAATAGAAGGCGAGCCGGATCACGGATACTGCTATCCCGCAGTGCTTTTCACAAAGCCGGATGAGATGCTGATAGCATACTGTAGCGGCGGTCCGGAAGAGGATAATTGTCTTGTAAAGCTCACTATCGCGAAAATCAAACTTGAAGATGAAAGCACGGAGGAAAGTAACAAATGACAGGCGAGATCAGAACTGTTAAAGATATAATACACGGTCAGAACAATCAGAAAAACGGCGAGGGAGCTTTCCTGCGCCTAAGCGACGGCGGCATTCTGTTTGCATATACAAAGTATGACGCAAACGGCTCGTCAATCGTAGCTATCCGATCACACGACGAGGGCGAGACCTGGTCTGAGCCGAGCGAGATAATCTCCCGCGATAAGCATAACGCATCGGTATCCGGCGTTTCTCTGCTCAGAATGCAGAACGGTGATATAGGAATCTTCTATATGGTAGAAACCACCCCCGGCTGGCTCCACCATTTAGTTCTTGCAAGATCAAGCGATGAGGGCGTGACCTTTTCAAATGACGTTGCAAACTGTTCTTTTGAGCTTTACGACGGATACCATATGCTCGCAAACGACAGCGTAATACGCCTCTCCAGCGGTAGAATAATCGTGCCTATTACATTCCACACAGGTAACGAAAAGGACACCGAGGGAGCTCACGTAGACACCTGTGCGTATGCAGGATTCTCCTTCTCTGACGACGACGGAGTTACCTGGCAGTCTTCCGTTGACGAGATATACCAAACGTTTTCCAATACCGAATCGGGACTTCAGCACGGCGTAGTTATCGAGATTGCTCCGAAGTCGCTCAAAGCGTTCTGGACTACTGATATGATGTGCGCGTACGAGTCCTACTCGACCGATGACGGTAACCGCTGGATGGCGGCTCAGCCCGCGCGCTTCAGCGCACCCTGCTCTCCCATAAACGTCACGAGAAACCCGATAGACGGTAAGGTTTACGCAGTATGGAATCCCGTTCCGAATTACAACGGCAGAAACGAAAGCAGCGTAACCCTCGGCCGCACTCCGCTCGTATGGGCAGAGCTTGACTCTTCCGCGCTTGTAATAAAGGATATTCACGTGATCGAAGACGATCCCGCGGTCGGCTGCACCGCTCCTGCAGTTTTCTTCTGCGATGACGGACAGATGCTGCTCGCATATTCCCGCGGTACAGAAGCAGACGGCTCTTGCATGGCTGATCTCAAGATAGTCAAGATAGACGTAAAATAAATGGAATTATTAACACTGTGCGACTGCTGGACGCGCATAAAAAACTCAAAAAAGCCGCTTTGCATGTACGGAATGGGTAACGGCGCGGATAAAATAATCAAGGTGCTCGACTCTATCGGTGTCCCGGTTGATGATTTTTTCGCAAGTGACGGATTTGTGCGCGGGCACAGTTTTCACGGAAAGCAGGTGCTAAGTTACTCCGAGGTCTGCCAAAAGTATTCGGATTTTATGATCCTGCTCGCTTTCGGCTCGTCGCTTGATGACGTGCTTGAAAAATTCTATTCTCTAGCAGATAAGCACGAGCTTATCGCGCCGGACGTTCCCGTGTCCGGCGGAGAGCTTTTCGACTATGAATTTTTCAGTCAGCATCAAGCTGAGATAGACGAGGTGTACTCGCTCCTTTGTGACGAACGGTCAAAAAAAGTTTTCCGAGACGTTATTGAATTCAAGCTCAGCGGAGATATAAAATTTCTCACGCCGGAAAACGCAGGGCGTGAGGACGTTTTGGACGGACTGCTATCACCCGAGAATTACCGAGTTACCGCCGACCTCGGCGCGTATAACGGAGACACGGTAAGAAGCCTTATAGCTTGCGCTCCAAATCTGAAACGGGTATTCGCACTTGAGCCGGATAAGCGAAGCTACAGGAAGCTTTCCGCATATATCGAAAACAATTCGCTCACGGAACTGGTAACACCGCTGTTTGCCGCCGCAGGAGCCGCTGACGGCGAGGCTTGCTTTTCGTCAGAGGGCAACCGTAACTCAAGCATATCGGACAAGGGCAAGGATACGGTATCTCTTCGCTCGGTGGACTCTTTTGCAAAAGGAGAGGTACTCGATCTGATAAAATTTGACGTTGAGGGCGCGGAGACTGATGCGCTTATGGGTGCATCCGAGCAGATACGCGAAAACCGCCCCGACCTGATAGTTTCGGTCTATCACCGAAGTCGGGACATCTTTGCGCTACCGCTGCTGGTCAAAAAGCTCTGCCCCGAATACAGGCTCTACCTGCGCCGCGAAAAATACGTTCCCGCATGGGACGTAGAGCTTATTGCTACCGTAAGATAATAAAAATCGGACCTTTCGGTCCGATTTTTATTATTTTAGAGCACATATTCTCCTATTCTGTCCTCAAGGTGTATATACTCAACGCCGTTTGCGACGAGAACGGCATTATCGTAAATACGCTTATCATCACTTTCGATTGTGTCTTTTCTCTCATACCAACGCATGAGTACCAATCTGCCGTTTCTGTCAACAAACACCTCTGATATCGCCCAACCGTGAGAATGAATATATTTTACCGTTTCAAACGTTCTTTCCCCTATGGTAACGTCATAAACTCCCATTGTGTATCTTATATGGTAATCTTCAAAATGTAATCCTTCCCCATCGATATTTGCCGGATTTTCTTTGATCATCAGCGGTCTGCCGTTTAGCATATAGTCGAAGTCTTTTTCCAAAAATGTAAATATCTCTGTCGGATAAGCATCATCGCACTCACCCGAGATAGTAGCGAGGTCTCGTATATATTCATCGGTAAGCTGTGTAAACCATATCTTCTCGTTTTTATACATACGGTCTGCTTTTACATTATAGGTATCTCTGCACACTTTGACGCCTTCTACTTCATGCACGATCGCTTTTTTAGGCACGTAACAGGTAGATACAAGTGCCAGTTTCTTTTCGGGATACCTGTAAGTACCCTCCGAATTTTTATTTCCTATGCGCGGGATGATAAAAGAATCTTCTTCAAATTTTACTTCAAAGAAAGGCACATCCTTTTTTATGACAGATAATTTGGGCATTTCTACCGGGAATCCGCAAGTATAATCTTTTTTTGACATTTTCCTTTTACCTCTTTCGTATACTGAAATTATTTCGGGAGGGCAAACAGAACGAAACTGCTTTTTTGCATAATGCAGACGGCTTTTTACAGTTCCCGCGGGTACGCCGAGTTTTTGTGCGATCTCGGATTGTTTGTAGCCATCCATTGTCAACTGAAGAATATATGCCGTATCGTGCGGAAGTTTTTTCAAAATGCTCGATACGGTATCTTCATATACAAGCTCAGGTACTTCAATCTTATCGGCAACGTTATCTATTGGAACGACATTACTATCGCACATTCGTCTGTACCACATATTACATTGATTTCTCGCAATAGATAATATCCAGTACTTAAACATATCGCGGTTTTCGAGTTCATCAAAATGTTTGAATGCCGATAAATACGTTTCCTGTATAACGTCTTCGGCATCATAATGATTTTTCATACGATAGTTTATATACCGCGCGACAATTGTCATATGTTTTGCCAAAAGCCTCTCAAAGCTGTTTTCTCTATCCATATTGCTCTCCTTTCTTTGGTTTGTAATCCGGATTCATAAATAAAGATGCCGAAAAGATGAAAAAGGTTCAATGAAAATAAATTTTGTACTATAAAAAACATCAAAACCAATGTTTCTAAATTGATTTTGATGTTTTTTCATTATATTAGTTGTTTTTACACAATCACGTTTGTCGGCTTGCCTGCGAGCCAAGCCTCGATATTTCCGGAGACAATGCCGATAAGTCTTTGTCTGGTCTCGACGGGAGCCCACGCAACGTGAGGTGTAATCACGCAGTTCGGTGCGCCGTCAAGCACACACTCGCTGCCCATCGGCTCGACCGTAAGAACGTCTATTGCCGCGCCGCCTATTTTGCCCTCGTCAAGTGCTGCGCGAAGCGCCTGCTCGTCAACCACACCGCCGCGCGCCGTATTTACAAACAGAGCGGTGTTTTTCATCTTGTCAAACGCCTCTCTGTTGAACATTTTCGCAGACTGTTCGTTCAGCGGACAGTGAACGGTTACGATGTCGCTCGTTTCAAGAAGCTTGTCAAAAGAAACGAACTCAACGTCAGCATCAGTCTTGAGCGTTCTTGTATAAGCCAGCACCTTCATGCCAAACGCATTCGCTATTTTAGCAACCTTACTGCCGATACTTCCGTAGCCGATAATACCGATAGTCTTGCCGTAAAGCTCGTTATGAGTACAGATAAACGGAGAAAAAGTCTCACTGCGGATCCATCCGCCGTCTTTTACAAAACCGCTGTACTCGCCTACCCTGCTGAAAAACGAAAGTATGAGAGCAAAAGTGTGCTGTGCGACGGCATCGGTAGAATAAGATCCCGCGTTGCACACTCTTATCCCGTGAGCGCGGCAGTATTCGGTGTCAATATTATTGTACCCCGTCGCAAAAAGACCGATATATTTAAGATTTTTAGCATATTTAAGCGAGCCCTGATCCATTACGCTTTTGTTACAAAGAACGATGTCCGCATCTGCGATATTTTCCGCAAGCTCGTCGTATTTTAACATATGGTGCTTTGTGACCTCGCCGAATTTTGAAAACACGTCGGGTGAGACAAAACTGTCAAAAACCGTACCCGCATCGGTAATTACTATTTTCATAAACATCTCCACGATTATCATTTTATTATATGATACCATTTTTTTGCCGATCAGTCAATATCTATTAATTTATTGATAATTGTAAATTATTATGTTATAATAAACATACTGATATAAAATGGAGAATTAGCGTGAAATACAATTCATCAATAACCTTTAGTCTTATTATCACGCTACAAAATTCAAATTAAAAATGGGACCCTAACCCATTTTAAAATTTGAATTTAATTTAATATTTGTGCCGCCGCAAGCGGCGGAATGGAGATTAGGATGAGCCACTTTTTTGCGTATATTTCACGAATGAAATTCATAAACCGCTGGGCATTGATGCGTAACACCAGCGCAGAATCGCTGAGCACTCACTCGTATGACGTTGCTGTAATCGCAAATGCGCTGTGCGTTATCGGTAACGAACGCCTCGGGAAATCGCATAACGCCGAGCGTGCCGCGGTCATCGCGCTTTATCACGACGCAAGCGAGATAATAACAGGCGATATGCCAACCCCCGTAAAATACTTCAACACCGCCATAAAATCAGCGTACAAGGATATAGAAAAGGCGGCAAACGACCGCCTGCTCGGGTATCTGCCAAATGATCTGAAAAAATATTATGCTGACGTTCTCTCGCCCGAAGACGAAGAACTGCGCCGCATCGTAAAAGCGGCAGATAAAATATCTGCCTGTATAAAGTGCGCCGAGGAGATCAAAATGGGAAATGGCGAGTTCAAAAATGCGTTTGAAGCGAACCTCGCTTCTATAAAGGAAATGAATATCGAAGAAGCAAACGTATTCATCTCGGAATTTCTTGACAGCTACTCCCTGCCGCTTGACGAATTAAAGTAATAATTAGGAAGGTACTGCTATGTTACTCATAAACGTTTTACTTTGGCTTCCGTTTTTGTTGACCGTTATGATTTCCGGCATTATATTCTGCATCGCCGGATACAGAAAAGGACTTTGGCGCGCGCTTATTTCGTTTGGCGCTACCTTGGCCTCTGCAATTATCAGCTATTTCGCAGCAAAACTCATATCCTCTCCCATAGCGTCTGCCATCTCGGGACTGCTTCCGCTTGATGACCTTTCCGATATGCCGATACTCATTCCGATAATAGACGGAATCATCAGCGGTGTGGTATCTATCGTCCTCTTTGCGATATTTATGCTTATAATAACGATAATCGCAAAGATAATCGCATCCCGCGTAAAAAAAGACGCGCTCGTAACAAAAGAACGTTCAAAAAAGCTCGGCGGACTTGCAGTCCGCGCCGCGGACGCAGTGATATTCACGATGCTCCTGCTTTTACCGATATACGGAACCATCGCGTCTTACCTCCCCACAGTAACAACTCTGATGAGTTATTCAGACGACGCAGACGCATCATCCGCCCTCACCTACCTTGAAGCTATCTCTTCTCACCCGGTGGTGAATATGGCAAAACCTGCTCCTGTTTCGGCAGTATATGACGGATTATCCTCCTTCAAACTTCAAGGCACCGACGTTTCCCTGTCGAAGATTTCAAAAACAGTGGATGAAACCATGTCATTTTTTGACAACATACTTGAAAAATCCCCCGAGGAGATCAGCGAGCAAGGCGTTGTGGTTATAGATCAGTTCCGCGAAAACGTAGTAAATCAGGACTGGTTTTACGCGGTCGCACAAGAGGGATTTTCTGCGGCGTCAGAGATCGCCGATGAATCGGACGCCGCCGAGGAGCTAAGCGTCCTGCTTGATATGTCAAAAGAGGATTTTCAGGCAAACTGCTCTGCTATCCTTGACGTAGCCGAATACGTTTTTGAGGAAGATATTTTCACCGAAGCAGTACGTCAGCTTGAGTCAGACGAGCCCGATCTTTCGTTCGTTTACTCAAGCGGACTTGACGCAAAGCTCGGAGAGCTCCTCAACTCCACCGAGCAAATGCTTATGTTAAAAAGTTTCTTACTCACCGAGTCAGATGGAGAACTCCCCGAAAATCTCGCAGGATTGTCCTCCTCCGAGCCGATAACCGACCCCGAACTGCAAAAAGAATTTGGAAAAGCTATTTTAGACGTTCTTATAGGGAATTAAACAAAAAGGAGATCTTATGGAAACCATAGGACATATTATAGGTTTTTGCGCGTTAATACTCATCTTTATATCATATCAGATACACGATAAGAAAAAATTGATTTTAATACAGACGGTATCAACAACCCTTGTCTGCATCCAATACATACTTATCGGAGCGTATTCGGGCTTTGCACTCAATATCGTGTGTATCATCCGAAACATTATTTTCTATAACCGCGACAAAAAGCTTTTCTCAAGTCTTTTCTTCCCGATATTTTTCGCTTGTGTAATACCGCTTATAAGTCTGTTTTCCTGGGACGGATATTATTCCATATTCATCGTGATAGGTCTGATAATAAATACCCTCTGTCTTGGAATTTGTTCCGCGCAAAATCTGCGTATAGCTTCCCTCTTGTGCTGTACTTTGATTATTATCTATAACGTTTGCGCGCGTTCATACAGCGGAATCGTAAACGAGTCGGTGACGATAATCTCTTCGATAATCGGGATAATCCGATACGTAAGATTGCAGAAAACTACAGATACCAAATAAAATATTAACTCCCACCGACTTTTGAATTATCGGTGGGAGTTTCAATATAAACTAAAAAATTCAAGAAAATATAGGGATTTACAATCTGTATAATTTTTATAATAAGTATCCGCCGTGTTTTTACAAAGCTAAAACAAAATAAATAGTTGCATAAATTTTAAAAATATGATATAATGCTGTTGTCACACAAATTTAATTAACAAGCAAGCAGGGAAACTCTCTGTTTTTATAGGGGGTTTTATACCTATGCTTATTTGGCAATAATGAATTTGGTAAAAATGCAAATTCCACTTGCCGAATAAGTTGAGTTTTCTCTCTGTTTGTTAAGTTTTGTGTGACAACAATCGGAGTTTGTATTTTTCGGTGTGTGCAGCTTCGGTTGTGCACACTTTTTTATTTTAAAGGAGAAATGCAATATGTCCCAAAACTACAAAAAAATGCTGGATAGTACTTTTGAAAAATACTATGAGCGATTCAGAGAATTAAACGCTCTCTCAAAAGAAACCGCACTAACCATCGAAGAACTTTTTCCGAATGAACGTCCTTTGCTTTTAAAAGATAGGATGCATAAAATGTTAAGCATGGGGATCGTAAAAAGAGCGGGAATGAACCGTTATTGGCTTGATGAGAAAAGAGCCTCTGATTCAAGCGGTATAT
The DNA here is from genome assembly GCA_964525525.1 of uncultured Lachnospiraceae bacterium. Taxonomy (GTDB): domain Bacteria; phylum Bacillota; class Clostridia; order Oscillospirales; family CAG-272; genus RGIG2161. Next base: position 22,526 of record CAZGHD010000023.1, read on the forward strand.
TAAAGCAAAGATTACTTATCATTGCGGCGGGAATACTGGTTGCGCTTTTACTGGTATTTCTTGATAAATTCGGTATTTTACCTTTATAAAACGGACAAACAGACCGTCTTACTTAAACTGTAAGACGGTCTGTTAAAACAAAAGCAAGACTTTTAGAGCGTCGCTCTAAAGGACAGTTCTATAAAAATACGGTATATCTCGAAAGAGGTATGCCGTATTTTGCATTTGTGGGCACAAATGCAGTGCTTGTCAGGAAAAGTGACAAGTTATAGATGAACATAAAAAAGGCTCCC
>CAZGHD010000024.1:0-8434 GCA_964525525.1 uncultured Lachnospiraceae bacterium
TCTATGGCTCGCGGTCCTGTTTGGGAGGCAATGAACTTTGCCGCTATGGATCAGTACCACACTCTTTGGGAGAGCCACAACGGCGGTATGCCCATTCTTTATAACGTATTTAATAACTCTTACGGTATGGGCGACCAGACCCGCGGAGAGAGCATGGGTTACGATATGCTTGCCCGCATCGGTTCGGGTATCAGCCCCACTCAGTTCCATGCTGAAAGAATCAACGGCTTCAATCCTCTGGCTGTGATCGACGCTATGGAGCGCAAGCTTGAGATACTCAGAGCAGGCGAAGGTCCCGTTATGCTTGATACTCTCACCTACCGTTTCTCCGGTCACTCCACATCCGACCAGAACGCATACCGCAGCAAGGAAGAGATCGACGCATGGCGCGAGATCGATCCTATCATCACCTACAGACAGGGTCTTGTTGAGGCAGGCGTTGCTGCTGACGACAAGCTCGAAGAGATCCTTCAGGGTACTATTGAGCGCATGACCATGATCTGCAAGGCAGCGTCCGATCCTACCGTCAGCCCCTACGTTGACTTCAAGGCTGATCCTGCAGTTGTTGAGCGTCTTATGTTCTCAAACGAAAAGGTTGAGAAGTTTGACGACCGTGAGCCCGAGGTTAATATGCCTCTTTCCGAGGTTCCCGCATATCAGAAGATCAAAGAGAAGGAGCGCGCTCCCATCGTTGACGGCAAGCCCGTTTCCAAGATGAAGCTCTTTAACCTTCGTGATGCTATTTCCGAAGTTATTTACGATAGATTCTACGAAGATCCTACCCTTATCGCATACGGCGAAGACTGCCGCGACTGGGGCGGAGCATTTGCAGTATATCGCGGCATGATGGATGCTTTCCCGCACTGCCGTCTGTTCAACTCTCCCATTGCTGAGGCTGCTATCGTTGGTACTGCAGTTGGTTACGGTCTTTCCGGCGGTCGTGCAATAGTTGAGCTTATGTACGCTGACTTCATCGGTTGTGCAGGCGACGAGATATTCAACCAGATGTCAAAGTGGCAGGCTATGTCCGCAGGTATTCTCAAGATGCCCGTTATCCTCCGCGTTTCCGTTGGTTCCAAGTACGGCGCACAGCACAGCCAGGACTGGACCGCGCTTTGCGCTCACATTCCGGGTCTCAAGGTTTGCTTCCCTGCAACTCCTTGGGAGGCAAAGGGTCTTATGGAGTCCGCTCTTAAGGGCACCGACCCCGTTGTATTCTTCGAGAGCCAGCGTATCTACGACGTTGGTGAGCAGTTCCACGAAGGTGGCGTTCCCGCAGAGCGTTACGAGATCGAATTCGGTGACGTTAACAAGGTTCGCGACGGTAAGGATCTTACCATCATCACCATCGGTGCGGCTCTTTACCGCGCAGTTGACGCAGCTAAAGAACTCAGCGAGAAGTACGGTATGGAGTCTGATATACTCAACATCCACTCTCTCGTTCCCCTTGATTACACCAAGATCATCGAATCTGTCCGTAAGACCGGCCGCGTAGTTCTCGTGTCCGACGCTTGCGCTCGTGGCTCGTTCCTCAGCGAAGTTGCAAGCAAGATCACCGAGCTCTGCTTTGACGATCTTGATGCACCGCCGGCAGTTGTTGGCGCGCGCAACTGGATCACTCCTCCCTTCGAGTTTGACCAGTTCTTCTTCCCGCAGCCTTCCTGGATACTCGATGCAGTTCACGAGAAGATAGTTCCTCTCGCAGGCTATACTCCCGAGAACGGTTGCACCGAGGCAGAAACTATCCGCCGCGCAAAAGAAGGCGTATAATTTGAAAATAACAAGAACCGCGAATGCAGGCGTTCTTGTTCGACTTGACGGCACGTCAATTTTACTTGACGGTGTTTGCGAAGAACTCCCGCCTTATCTCGGTACTCCCGAGGATATAAGGCGGGAGTTCTCGAAAAACCTGCCTGACGTATTCGCGGTCACTCATTTTCACCCCGACCACTGTGACGAGCAGTTTTTTTCAGACTGCGTACGCGAAAAATGTAGAAATCTGCTTGCGCCCGGGTATCAAAAAACCGCAAAGGTCGGCACGGTTACCGTGTCTGCGGTGGATACCCGCCATATAGGAAAGAGCGATATTCCTCACGTAAGCTACGTGATTGACGGCTCAAGGCGCGTGTGGTTTATGGGTGATGCTTCTCCGCTTTCTGTAAAATGCTTTTCGGAGTTTCCCGCTCCGCACGTTATTATCGCGCCGTATGCCTATGCAAATACGCCGTCCGCTTATAAGAACACCAAGGCGTTCGGTGCGGACAAATTGGTTATTCTCCACCTGCCTGAGGAGGAGAAGGACGAATACGGCATCGGGTTCGCGGTGAAAAGCTGTACCGCCGGAGACAGTTCCTTCATTTTTCCGAAAATCAACGAAACTATAAATATTAATTAAAAAGGATAGTTAAAAATGATTCACACCAGAATAATTGTTGCAAAAGACCCTGCGGCAGTAGGCGCTGCTGCAGCTGATCTGTTTGAAAACGTAATCGCGGCAAAGCCCGCTTGCGTTATCGGTCTTGCTACCGGTTCCACTCCCCTTCCGCTTTATCGCGAGCTTATCGCAAGAGAGAAGGCAGGCAAGATAGATTTTTCCCGCGTTCGTTCCGCTAACCTTGACGAGTACAAGGGACTTGCTCCCGACCACGAGCAGAGCTACCGCAAATTTATGCAGGACAACCTGTTTAACCACCTTTCCATCAAGCCGGAGAACACCATAGTTCCGCTCGGTCTTGCCGAGGACGTTGACGCTATGTGCGCGGCGTATGAGGAAAAGATCGAGGAATGGGGCGGCGTTGACCTTCAGCTTCTTGGTATCGGTCACGACGGTCACATCGGCTTTAACGAGCCGGACGATCATTTCCCGGCTATGACTCACGAGGTTAAGCTCACCGAGATGACTATCGACGCGAACAAGAGATTCTTCGCCTCCGCTGACGAGGTTCCGAGAGCGGCATTTACCATGGGTATCGGCACCATTATGGCGGCAAAGAAGATCGTTATGGTAGTTACCGGTCGTGATAAGAGAGAGATACTTAAAAAGACCTTCTGGGGTCCGGTTGATCCCCAGGTTCCCGCGTCTATTCTCCAGTTCCACCCCGACGTAACTCTCGTTTGCGACGAGGAAGCATATCCGTTCTAATAGTATATTGTAAAATAAAAACGCGCTTGGATGAAAATCCAAGCGCGTTTTTGCTTGTGTCCAGGAGACCGCCGGCATAACCGGTGGACTTGACTATGTGTTACAGCTTTTGCGCTTCTTGTTCCACTAATTTTGCGAGAACTGCGGTGTCCGCTTTGCCTTTCGTGATTCCCATGACACGGCCGACGATGCTTTTTAAGGCGGCGGTCTTGCCTTTTTTATAGTCGGCTACCGCTTTCGGCATTTCGGCAAAAGCGCGGGATATATATTCTTTTAACTCATTTTGATCGGTTATGCGGGCAAGCCCGTCGCGGCGGACTATCTCTTTTGGAGAGATTTCCTCCTCTGACGCGATAAGCTCCTTTGCTGTTCCGCTGTTTATCGTGCCGTCGCCGAGCAGGTCGGCTATCTCTGCGAGAAATTCCGGCTTCAATTTGAACTCCGCATCATCACTGTTGATTTTTGCCAGCATCTCGCCGATAAACAGGTTTCCGAGAAGTTTCGGATATTTTGTCTTAGGCGCGGCAAGCTCAAAGTAGTCTGCCGCCGCGCGCGATTCGGTTATCAGATCGGCGTCGTAGCGGGTGAGAGCAAAGTTTGAAACGTACGATTCTTTCCGTGCGTCGGGCAGGGTGGGAATTTCACTGGATATGCGCGCAATCTCCTCCTTTGACACCGTTATCGGCGGTATGTCCGGCTCGGGGAAAAATCTGTAATCGTTTGCGTTTTCTTTTTTACGCATCGGCAGGGAGATGCCGAGATCGGGGTCGTATCGGCGGGTTTCCTGCTCTATTTTTTCGCCCGCAAGAATCACGTCTGCCTGGCGGTGAAATTCATATTCTATCGCGCGGCCGATGAAGTTTATCGAGTTGAGATTTTTCATCTCGGTGCGTGTACCAAGTCCTTTTTCTCCCACGCGGCGCACAGACAGGTTAACGTCAACCCTCATTGAGCCCTCGTTCATCTTGCAGTCGCTCGCGCCGGAATACAGAATTAGGGTGCGGAGCTTTCTGACGAACGCTTTCGCTTCCTCTGCGCTTCGAATATCCGGCTCGGTCACTATTTCGATCAGCGGTATTCCGCAGCGGTTACAGTCGAGCAGAGTGCCATCGTCATCGTGTATCAGCTTGCCTGCGTCCTCCTCTATGTGGATCCTTGTGATGCCTATCTGCTTGAGAACTCCGTCAAGTTCTATATCCACGCGCCCGTTTTTGCACAGCGGGACGTCGTATTGGGATATTTGATAGCCTTTCGGCAGGTCGGGGTAAAAATAGTTTTTGCGGTCCAGCTTTGAATACTCGGAGATCTCGCACCCGAGGGCAAGTCCCGCTTTTATGGCGAGCTCCACCGCGCGTTTGTTTAGCGAGGGCATCGCGCCGGGCAGTCCGAGGCAGACGGGACAGCACTGCGTATTCGGCTCCGCGCCGAACGCGGTCTTGCAGGAGCAGAATATTTTTGTCTCGGTTTTGAGCTCGCAGTGGACTTCAAGTCCGATCACTGCTTCAAATCCTTTATATTCCATCGGCTTGCCTCCTTCCCGATTCGTACGCGCAGGCGGCACGGTAGACGGTGGATTCCTCCCACTCGCGGCCGATGATCTGCATACCTATCGGCAGTCCTGTGCCGTCTTTTCCGCAGGGTATGGATATTGCGGGTAGTCCTGCGAGATTTACCGGCGCGGTATACAGGTCGCCTGAGTATACGTCTTTTTCGGAGTTTGAAAATTCTCCGAGTTTATAGGCGGTCGTGGGGGCGGTGGGGGAGATTATCAGGTCGCACTGCTCAAATATTTTTTCAAAATCCGCCTTGACGCGGTCGCGCGCCTGTATCGCTTTTTTGTAATATTCGTCGTAATATCCTGCGGACAGCGCGAAGGTGCCGAGCATTATTCTGCGCTTTACCTCGTCGCCAAATCCCTCACTGCGGCTGTTTTTATACAGTTCTTCGATAGATGCGGTGTCCTTTGAGCGGTGTCCGTATCTTATGCCGTCGTATCTTGCGAGATTTGAGGACGCTTCGGCACTTGAGATAACGTAATATGCCGAGAGTGCATCGGAAATCGAGGGCAGGGAGACGTCACACAGCTCTGCGCCCATGCGCTCAAACTCTTTTGCCGCCGCTAAAACGGCGTCCTTTATTTCAGCGTTAAGTTCTGCGCCGAAAAATTCTCTCGGGATACCTATCTTCAGCTCTTTTACCGAATAATCGCGCAGAGTATCGGCGATAGGTGCAGATTTTCGGTCGGATGAGGTCATATCAAGCGGGTCGTGACCTGCGATAGCATCGTACACAGCCGCGCTTGAATACACGTCGCGGGTGATTATTCCGACGGTATCAAGGGAGGACGCGAACGCAACGAGACCGTAGCGTGAGATCCTGCCGTAGGTCGGTTTAAACCCGACTACTCCGCAAAATGCGGCGGGCTGGCGCACCGAGCCGCCGGTGTCACTTCCGAGAGCATAAGCGCACAGACCTGCGGCTACCGCGGCGGCGGAGCCGCCAGAGCTTCCGCCGGGAGTGCGGTCGGGAGAGAGGGGGGTTTTTTGTTACCTGAAATGCGGAATTTTCGGTGGTTGAGCCCATTCCGAACTCGTCCATATTCGTCTTTCCGAGCATTATCGCTCCGCGCTGATATAGATTTTCCACGGCAGTTGCTGAGTACGGAGGAATGAAATCCGCGAGCATTTTCGACGCGCAGGTACTCTTAACTCCGCGCGTGACAAAATTGTCCTTTACCGCCATGGGAATTCCGCAAAGGGGAGAGATATTCTCGCCTTTTTTATCATTTCGTCCGCTTTTTGTGCCTGCGCGAGTGCCAAATCCTCGGTTACGGTGATATACGCGCCGAGTCCGCTCTGACGTTTGATCTCGTCAAGATACGCTTGTGTGAGTTCCTTTGCAGACACCATTCCGACCGACAGCGCGCCGGACAGTTCTTTTACGTTGAGGGTGGTCAGTTTCATTTTACTCTGTCTCCATTAGCTTCGGCACGAAGATATATTCGTCTTTTACTGCGGGTGAAATGTCAAGCAGGACTTGCTTATCTATGCATTTCTTCGCTGAATCCTCCCGCAGGGTGAGATAATTTTTTGAGTCTGAACGATTTTCTGCGGTTTCGGCGCTCGCGTCTGACAGCTTGTCTGCGAGAGAGACGAGGGCGCGGATGTCTTTATCAAAATTTTCGCCGTGATCTCGGAGCATTGCGAGGTCGGCGGTTTTTCGTCTGATTGACTGTTCTTTCATTTTACCTTTAATTCAGAAAATCCCCGCTTTACGCGCAGGGATTTTCAAATATAACCTTTTACTTTATTTTAAACGGTAACTTTATAGTCTTTTTTGAAACCGTGAGAGCCGAATATCTGCCATTCTCCGATTCCGAGACGCTGTAATATCGCCTGTCTTTCTTTTGTGCACAGGACGGGATCAGTGTCGACCGAAGTCATCAAAATGGGAGCGTATTGATTATATTCTGCCTGCTGTTTGGTCAGTGCGTGGACGTTGATGTATACGTCTCCGGTAAACGCGATATGGTTTGTATAATCTATCAACACGATCTCGCCCGGAAGATGTCCTCCCTTGCCCTCGTATACCTCAAAATGAAGCTCTTCAAAATCGAAAAAGCCTATCTGCGTAAGCGGATCAGACAAGTCTGCCTTGTCCTCCCACGGGATTTTTAGTTTTGCAGGCTCGGGCGGGACGTAGGAGGTGATCGTTTTGCAGATGTTTATATACGGCTTATGCAGAGGATTCTGCTCTCTGTATCCGTTTTTACGGTTAAATTCATTTTCAAGACAGACGGCGCTCTTTCGGCTTACTATTATTTCATCAAACTCGGAAAGAAGTCCGCAATGGTCTACGTCTGCGTGAGTTATCAAAATGCTCTTTTTTGCCGTGTCGTAATCGGGCACGATATTTTTTAATATTTCACGCATTTCTTCTTTATAGCAAGCGTAGCCGCTGTCAATGAAAAGGAATTTTCCGTTACTGTTTATTATTATCGTATTACTGCCGCACGGAGGTTCTATCAGTGTGATGCTCGTGTTAGACGTTATTTCATGTGTGCTGATACGGGGGACAAAACTCTTTCCCTTTGAGCCGGATAGCAGCTCTGCAAATTTGCTTATACTGTCAAACGTGCGGTAAGGAGACAGTCCTTGCTCGTCAAGTGTTTGCATAGCGAGGTTAACGTTAACGAGTAATTCTTGGCGTGTGTTTTCAGACAGTCTCATCATTTGTGAAAGTCCAAGAACGTACGTGCTGTAAAATATACTGTTGTCGTATATTTTTTCCGAACTGTTATAATCTATTATTCGAACGCGGCACAGTTTTTCCGCTTCGGTGATAAAATGCGATATTTGCTCTGCATCCTCGACGTAAAGCCCCATTTTAAATAATTGATAATCGGTTCCGTTTTCCTGTGAGCTTATATACGAAATATTAAAATTGAACTCGCTTATAAGCGTAAGAATATCGGTAACGCTGCCGGGTACGTCCTCTAAGCGGAATTCTATAAGAATAACACTCGTTTTACTATGGTTATTTTGCAGATACCCGATCTTTTCAAGCTCAATATCCGCCTTTGCGAGTTGTTCTTCGGTACCCTCTGCGTCGATGAAAAGTGTATGTGAGTCTATTGCTTTATTATAACTTACACGGGTTATGTTTATCCCGAGTGCGGAAAAGCATTTGCTCGCTTTCAAAAACGCACCGATATGGTTGGGCATTGACGTTACGTACGTTTTATTCACTCTTGTTACCTCGTGTGATTTTTCTTTAATTACCTTTTTCTGTCCAGATAGTTTTGCAGGATTATTTCCGCCGAGAGGGTGTCCACCGTTGCACGGCGGCGGGAGCCGCGGGTGTCTGTCTCGTTCATTATTCGGTGGGCGGCGGCGGTTGTGAGGCGCTCGTCAAGCAGCTCGACGGGGAGTCCCGAGATTCTCTCAAGCTCGGCGGCAAATTCTCTCGCGTGCGCGCCTCTGTCACCCTCGGTTCCGTTCATATTGATCGGCAGACCGACGACGAAGCCCGCAACGTCGTGCTTTTTGCCCTCCTCGGCTACAAGCTCGGCGGTTTTTGTCAGTACCTTGCATCTGACCGTTCCCGCGCCGGATGCTAAAAACCCGGTCGGGTCGGATACCGCAAGTCCCGTGCGGACGTCACCGAAGTCTACACCCATTATTCTCTTGTTTTTTGAGTCTATCATTTTTGCATTATCCTTTATTTATATAGTCGTTTATCTCGTCTAAAGTCGGGAGCGATTCCACGCCGCCTTTTCTTGAAACGACCATA
>CAZGHD010000024.1:8444-22235 GCA_964525525.1 uncultured Lachnospiraceae bacterium
TAGACGCGACCGCGCTTGCGTATTTTACCGAGGTCACTATGTCCTTGGTTCTTATATACTGCCACGCGAGAGAGGCGGAAAATGCGTCTCCTGCGGCGGTGAGATCAAGCGCCTCGCACTCGTAGGAGGGGATTATTTTGTAATACGTATTATCGTAAAGGAAAGAGCCGCGCGCGCCGAGCTTGATAACGTAGTGGTCTGCTTTGAGGATCGTTGCGAGTTTAAAGCAGGCACGCAGGCAGTTATCCGCGTTTGAGGGATCAATTCCGGTTATTTCTTTTGTTTTCTCGGCGTTAGCTATGAACACGTCGAATTTATCGCCCGACGGAAAACGGTCAAACGAGTAGCCTTTGGGAATCGGAGAAGCATCCGCGATTATCGGCACACTCTGACGCTTTGCGTAAACAAGTGCGGCGACCGCGGCGCGGATCGGAACGTCAAGCTGAATAAACACGGCGTCGGGATAGGCGGTGAACGCTTCTTCAACGTCCTCGGCAGACAGCATAGAGGATGCGCCGGGGAAGCGCAGACGGCGCACAGAGCCGTCATCCTCGTTCACTACCACGGTATAATCGGTGGTGTGGTTACGGTCGACCGAAATGAACCGCGTATCAATCTTATGACGCGCGAAAATTTGCTTGAGTCTTGCGCCGTCGGCATCAGCACCCGATTTTCCGCAAAACAGGCAGTCAGCACCGAGATTTGCAAAGGTCACCGCCGCAACGGCACCTCTGCCTCCGCAACGGTACTCTCTGATTCCGCTTGAAAAAAGCTCCTCGCCCTTCTCGGGGAATCGGGAAATATCAAGGCAAAAATTGGACTCAAACGAGCCGATAGTAAGAACACGCGATTTCATAACATCACCTCCGACATTATCTGATATAATTATATCTCAAATGTCGGAAATAATCAAGAGGGGGCATTTGTTTTTGCGTTACAGTATTTCATTTCCTTCAGCGGTGTTTTCGCCGAGCTCGCGCTCGGTGCTGTTCGGAATACCGCCGATAATCCTGAAAAAGCAGTTTCTGTCCCGATTTACCTCGGTGTCCGCGCGGATACCGTCTATATGAAGATAACGGGCAAGTGCGTAGGTGTAGCTTGAGAGCTTTCTGTTATACACGTCATTTGTGTGGGCGGAGACGTATATCTCGCCGTCCCTTATTCCGGTGATGATAAGTGTGTGATAGAAATCTCCCGTGTCGTCCGCGAGCTGGATAACGTCTCCGAGCTCGACCTCCTCTGCGCTGACTTCGCGTGCAAACGGACCGACTCCCTCGTTTGAAGTGATAAAATTATTAAAATATTCAACTCCCGTCCATGCGGCGCTTCTGTCGTCGGAGGAGCGGTAATACCAGCCGAAGATAGGTGTAAAATTCATCTCACAGCACCCTGCGTAAACACACTGGGATATGAAGTTGGTGCAGTCTCCGCCGTACCCCTTGAAGTCAAAAAACAGCGGATTTCTCGCGAGCGCCCAGCGGCGGGCGTATTCCACTGCGTGCAGCCTGTTATATTCTTTGATTACGAGCATAATAATTTCTCCCCAAATTAGATATTCAGTAAAATAATATGCGCCCCTCACTTTTTTGTGAGGAGCGCATTTTTTTAGTTATTTTTGATTTTTCTCCGCGTCTTCTTTTTGAAGCTGGTCTACCGTGATGCTGACCGAGTGCTTGATGGGCTTCCACTCGACCTTTTTGAACAGGGCGCAGATGCCTATCGGGATATAGGAGAACAAGAACAGCGGGAAGGTGAAGGTATATTTTATCTTTTCACCCTTGGTTGCGCCGATGTTGTTCCACTCGGTAATGGTGGTTATAAGGCCGAAGGAGTAAATGAACAGATAGAATATCAAAAGGAATATTCCGGTCTGTCCTGCGACAGCCCACGCGGCGCGGGGAGATTCCATAATAAACAGCGCGTTTATCATCTTAGCCACAAAGCAGACGATGGTGCCTGCGGTGAGGAATATTGCGGGGAATATAGTCATCAGAATATCATAACAGGAGAAGCTGAGCTTACCGATTGCGGTGGTAAGCAGCTTCCAGCCGTAGTGCCACGCGACTTGATAAAAGCCTTTTGCCCAGCGCATACGCTGTCTCCACGACTGGATAAACGACTCGGGCTGTTCGTCGTACAGTACCGCACGGGGAGAATAACCGATCATTTCGCCCTTTATAACGCTTGCCGCAGTGAACTGTATGTCCTCTGTGAGAAGATGGAACGGCCAGCCGTTGTTTTCTTCGACTATGTCGCGGCGGATCATAAATCCCGTGCCTGAGATAGCACAGCTTGTACCAAGCTGCATTCTCGCGTTGTTGAGATATTCAGCCTCACGCAAGAACCACAGGGAATATCCCGCGGAGATCCAGTTTGCGCCGTAGTTTTTGGTGTTACGGTAGCTGGTTACAACTCTGTAACCGCGGTTATAAGTCTTGTTGATCTCGGCGATGTAGTTGCGGTCAAGAAGATTGTCCGCGTCAAGAATGATGTACGCTTCGCAGAAATCATCCGTTTTGAGAAGATCTGTGAAAAGGTAATTTAATGCGTAGCCCTTGCCTATCTCCCGGTCGTTGAATCTCTCGTAAACGATCGCGCCCTTATCCCGGCAAAGACCTGCAGTATTATCGGTGCAGTTATCGGCTATGACGTAGATACGTACTTTATCGCTCGGATAATTCTGCTTGTTTATGCTGTCTATCAGATGGCCGATTACAGCCTCCTCATTTCTCGCGGAAATGACTATGCCGAAGCGGTGCTCGGTAGTTATCTCGGGGTCTTTCAGCTCATTCTTCTTTCCGACGAACAGCATATAAAGAATATAGATTATCTGGTAAAAATAACATAACGTCATAAAAAGGAACATTACTATCTCAATTACCTGTATAGTGAACATGGCTAAATGACGCTGCCTTTCTTGATTTATAGTACTTTTTTATAACCCAACTATTCCATTATACATTATATGCACGATATTGTCAAGGATATAAAGGTTAAGAATTAATTAATCGAGATTACATTGCGAGAGTATCTCCGAGATGCAGGGAGTATATCAGAATTTTATCCGGGCGTTTTCCAAGCATTTCTTTAAGTGCTTCGGCGTAATACTCAAGCTGGGTACCGTGGCGCAGACGCATAGCCTCCCGCGCGGCGGCGGGATCTTCAAGCTGTTTTTTTGTGAGTCTGTCGGTTTTGTAATCTACTAACACGAGCGAGCCGTTTTTCGAGCGGTAGAAGCAGTCGATAACTCCCTGTACGAGCAAGGTCTCGCCCTCGAGCTCTGATTTCAGAATATCGTTCTTTGTAAATTCAGATGCGCTGAGCCTCAGGTTAAATCTCTGTTCCCGTCTTACCCATTCGGCTGAGCAGATGTCTTTTATCAAAGGTGACTCGGCGAACTTCTCCAGCTCGTCAACTCTTATCAGCTTTGCCATTTCATCGGTTATAAATCCGTGAGTGAGAAGGCGGTCAAGCTCGGATAAAACGCCGTCTTTTAAAAGACGCTCAAAATCACAGAACTGCATAAACACGTGGGTGGCGGTTCCTGCCTCGGCGGCAAATCCGCTTTCTCCGCCGAGAAAGGCGGGCGCGGCGGCAAGAGTGGGAGGCGCGGAACTTTCACTGTCAAACACCTCTCCGTTGTCGTCGAGCAGGTCTGGATAAAGACGGGATACCGACACCTTTGCCGGCAGATTCTTCAAGTGCTCGTACGGATATTCGTAGTCAAGGCGGGAGCGAAGGAGCGCGGTGAGACGTTCTACTTCTGCCTTGTCTGTCTCTGCGGTGTGCTCGGGCGTGTCGGCGGCAGGTACGGATTCTTCTGCTGTTTCTGTCGGCTCATAAGACGCGGAAGTGCATACCGATATTACGCAGTCGTCACACGGAGAGACCTCAAGCGCGGACAGAATGACGTCTATATACCGACTCATGGACAAAATGGAGTATTCGGAGTATTCCTTTGCGGTGAGGCGTGCGTTTTCGAGCACGGTGTCCGTACCTCTTACCGAGGCGGTAACGTAAAGACGCTCACGCGCACGGGTGAGTGCAACGTAGAGGATACGAAGTTCCTCTTCCCGTGCCTCTCGGATTCGTTTGTTTGCGAGAACGCGGCGTAAACAGGTGTCTGCCTTGGCGAAGTGATTTGGAATTTTTAACTTCATTGCCGCGCCGAGTTCACGGTCAAGCAGAATATTTGCGCGGGTGTCGCTGTCGTTGTATTTCTTTCCGCATCCTGAGACGAAGCAGACCGGAAATTCAAGCCCCTTTGAGGCGTGGGCGGTGATTATCTTTACCGCGTTTTCTCCCTCGGTGTCAGAGGATGGAGTAACTACCTTCGCGTCTGACGAGATAAGTCCGTTCACGTAATTTATAAAGCTGTAAAGCCCTCTGTAAGTACCGTTCTCATACGCGCGGGCGTATTCGTATAGGGTGAGCAGATTTGTGCGACGCGCACTGTGTACTCTGCCGTTTTGATCTTTTTGGAGCAGGGAGAGTATCCCACATTCTCGGTAAAGACTCCAGATAAGTCGGTCAGCGGGCGCACCTTCTGACATTCTGCGATACTTTTCGAGAGAATCTGTCAGCTTTTTGATCTTATTTGCGACCGACGGGAGGGTACATTCTCTTACCGAGTCTATAAGCGCGCACTTCTTGTCGGTAGATTGTCTGATGGCTACTACTTCGTCCAAGGTAAAAGAGAACAGAGGCGACATCATTACGCCGAGTAAAAATACGTCGCTGTGCGGATTGTCTATCGCGGAAAGCAGGCAGATCATCAGCAGTATCTCGGGATTCTCGAAAAACTGCGCGCGCTCTCTGTTCTGAACGGGAATATTACGGTATACGAGTGCTTTTTCAAATTCTTCTGCAAAATTTTTTGAGTTTCGTACTATTATTGCTATGTCGCGCGGTTCTATCGGCTCGCCGTTTGATTTTACCTCGCTGCAAAGCAGACGCTCGATCTCGTGGGCAACGTACTCTGCCTCGCTTGGCGATTCGTCATCTTCGCTTTCGGACTTGGTGTCTATAAGAACCACGCGGGCCTTTTCGCTTGCGGTGTCACCACCGTTTTTACCGCATATCAGACGGTCGTCTGTACGGTAATCCATAGAGTCTCCCGCGCGTGACCACACGGTGTCAAACACCGAGTTGACGAAATTTATGACCGAGCTGTCCGAACGGAAATTTTCACTCATGAAAATGACTTCGCCGTGTGGGTTATCATCTGACGAGTACTGCCGCCTGTAATCGGCGAAAATATCCGGCATCGCGCCGCGGAATGCGTAAATACTCTGCTTTATATCGCCGACCATAAATCTGTTATCTTCACGTGAGGCGGCGGAAAATATCAAGTCCTGCAAGGCGTTTACGTCCTGATACTCGTCTATGTAGATCTCTTTGAAACGGGCGGATACTGCGAGAGCGACGTCGCTTTTTTCTCCGCTTTCGTTATAGAGGAGGCGATAAGCCAAATGCTCCATATCAGAGTAATCTATCGCGCCCATTCTGCGCTTTGCCGCGCCGTAGCGGCGGTCAAATTCCGTGAGGAACGCGCCGAGTGCACCACAAAGAACGGCACTGCTGCGGCAATCGGAGCAAAAACCGTCTACGCTTGATATAAACATGGGGCAGAGTTTCTTCTGTATCAGATCTTTTAATCCGTTACGTAGATTTTTATATTCGTCAAATTCGGGTATTTTATTTGCCGCGCGTACCGAGGGCAGGCGGTCAAAAGCAGTGTTCTGCAGGGCGTCTCGTACGCTTGAATATCCGCTTTCGGCGGCAGCGAGCAGGGTGTCTATCAAATCGAGGTCGGATGCTGCAGGCTTTGCGTACGCTTGCGCAACTTCGGCGCTTGTAAATACGTTAAGATACTCGGACACAACGTCCTTATAATGCGTGAGTCCGTCTGTGACGGTGTTTTTTATCTCCCTGCCAAAGGGAGAGGTTGCGTCAAACGGTTCTTTTATTGCCGACTCGGAAAGCAGCTTTTCGGCGCGCTCAAAAAACGCCGTGCCTTCGGGGTATCCCGACACGTTTTCATAAAGAGACAGGAACAGGTCGAGCAACATTTCGTCGCTGCGGCCGGAGCTGAAACAATCTGCAAACACGTCAAACGGAAGGTCGTCGGATGGGTATATCTCTTGCCACGCGGTATCGTAGCAGTCGGAGATGAGATCGTCCATCACCCTGCGGCGAAGAATTTTGACTTCAGAATCATCAAGGGTTCTGAATTTTGCGGGGAGTCCTACACGGTCAAAATTCGGGCGGAGAATATCAAGACAAAAACTGTGTATCGTACAGATCTTTGCGCTGTCAAGGCGGTAGAGCTGACGGCGCAGCTCGGGGTTTTCAGCGGCGGCGCTCTCAAGCGCGCGGCTGATTCTTGCGCGGAGCTCGGACACTGCGGCGCGGGTGAAGGTGACTATCAGCATTTCCGAGATGTTGGTACCGCGCTCGGTGATGGATCGGATTATCCTTTCGGTGAGGGTGGCGGTCTTGCCTGAGCCTGCCGCCGCCGAAACGAGGAGTGAACGGTCTGTCGTGTTTATAGCTTTCAGCTGGGCGTCTGTCCATCTTACGTCAGGCATTTTATTCTTCCTCCTCGGCTTTGTTTTCTTTTGTTGCTTTGCGATTTCTTCGGCATATCGGATACATATCGCAATACGCGCAACGTGGGCGGTTTTTATAGTTTGAAAAATCGGTTTTCGGGACGGCATCAGCTGCACCGTTCTTTATTTCGTTGCCTATTTTCACGATGGTGTCACTGATGTCTCTGAAAAGCTGTCCGAATTTTTCAAGCGAGGCGAGATTTTTCTCGGATGCAAATGCCGCGCCATCCTTTTTTAGCTTTACGGGTATGTATCTGCCGCCAAGGTCTTTGTCCATTGCACGCAGAATCTCCGGGTCGGAGATAAACAGCCCCGAACGGTTGATCTCAAGCTGTTCACGCAGATCAAGATCGGCTGTTTGTTCGGTGGATTCAAGGCTGATCTCCGGAGGTCTTGCTTCAAAATACAATATTCCGGCGGGGGAAACTTCGCTTGCGTTAAGCTTTGTGAGGATATTTTCAGACGGCGTTTTCCACAACGAGAAGAGGTAGATAAGAAGTTGAAGATTTATTCCGTCCGCTACGTCGGAGAGGGAAAATTCTTTCTTTCCCGTTTTGTAATCGACTATGCGGAGATATGCCTTGCCGTCCTTGACGTATGCGTCGATGCGGTCGGCAATACCCGAGAGCGAGACAGTGCCTCCGTCGGACAGCGGGAAGGTCAGCTTTGAGGTTTCATCGTTCATTCCGATCTTGTACTCAAAAAATGCGGGAGAAAAGTCGGACTGTGCAAACTCCTCGCGAAGCTCTCGCACGAGTAGATCTGCCGTGCGTTTGAGCTTTGAGAACAGCTCTGCGGTTCTTGCGGACTCTAATTTTTCGCGCGGGCAGATGAGGCGGATATAATCGTTTACCACCTCGTCCAACGGAGCGTCGTTTTTGAGCACGCGCTCAAGTATCGCGTGCATAAAGGTGCCTATGTCGGCAAAGTCAAACACTTTTTTCTCGGCAGATACACCGAGTACGTAATTACAGTAATATGAGAACTTGCAGTTTATAAAGGTCTCAAGACGGGACTGAGTCATTCTCAGTTCATTCGGGAAAATATTTTCTGCAGTTTCAGCAGATACCGAGCATCTGTCAAGCACGAGCGGATAATCGCCGGACAGCACGGTAAGCGACGGATCGTCTTCCACTACTGCCTTTGCCGCTGCGTAAAGCTCGGAGTTTGACCCGGTCAGCGGGAGCAGATCGCGAATCTCCTCTCGGCAGTACATTTTGTCGATCAGCGGGAGATCCTTTTTTACCTCAAGAGAGGGGAACGTTTTGAGCAGATTATCTATCGCGGGGGAGCGGGGCGAGTCGTCAGATGAGGCGGAGAGGTTATAAGTGAACACCGCGTCCTGCGACGGGAGAGCCGCCGCGCGGGAGAAATAGAACAGCTCGTCCGATATTTTTTCTTCGCTTTTTGCGGACAGAACTATGCCGGAGGTTTCAAGCTCTACCTTTTCGTCATCAGAGAAAAAGCTGTTGTCCGAAACTGCGGCAGGAAACACTCCGCGGCAGCATCCCACGATATACGCGAGCTTTATTCCTCTCGCGCGCAAGGCGGATGCCGAGCCGACGGTGACCGGGTCGGCAGATGTCGGGATTGTGCCGACACGGGTCTCGCGGAGCAATAGCGAGAGTAGATTTGAAAGCTCGGTCACGTTGACCTTCCGGTCACCGCAGATGGCGGCAAGGCGGTCAAGCGCGTCTACCGTTACGTTCCAGAGCTGTGCGGTTTCTTGTGCGTCTGACGCGCGTCCGCCCGAGCGGTCTGCTTCAATCAGCTCGGCGAGACGCTCTTTTACGTTCAGTTCTTCTAAAAATTCAAACAGTGCGCGGCAGGCGTCTTTGACTGTCGGATTTGAGGAAAGCGCGTCACCAAGCGCGGTCAGCGGGATGCGGATGCGGTCTTTTACCGAGTTTAAGCGCAGGAGCATTTCCGCTTCACGCTCGGAAAACTCTTCCTTGAGCCCGCCCGGGTTCATCGACCACGCAAGCTCGCCGTAAAATCCCGAGCCGCTGATGTTCCACTTTTCGCTGTAAAGTGCGAGCTCGTCGCTTTCGTCCGCGCTGATTCCCGCAAGTCCGGTCTTAACGTAGGTCAAAACGTCCTCGCGTCTGTATCCGTAACGCAGAACAGTGAGCGCGCAAAAGATCATTTTAGTGAGAGGCTTGGTCATAACGTCGGTGGTCTTTGACATAAAGCAGGGAATGCCGTATTTCTCAAAGATCGGGTCGATGATTCCGCTGTACGAGGAAACGTCTCGCGCGATGACCGCTATCTCACGGTATCTGATGCCATCCTCTCTTATGCGACGGCATATATCTGCGGCGATGAACTCCGCTTCGCTGTACGCGTCGGAAAATTCGCGCACCGATACGTGTTCGGGCTCGCCCTCCCATGCGCTAACAGCGGGCGCCCAGAGATTTTTTGCCAAATGTATCAGCTCGTCATTTTCAGCTCTTAAAATTTTATCAAAATATATTTCGTCGTATTTTACCGCCAGCCTGCGCGCGACGGCGCGCAAAGCGGATGCGGTTTTGTAAATCTTTTTGTACTGCGGAGATGCGGGTGGGTTATCGCCTATTCCTCCGTCGTCGCAGGACAGCGCAACGGTCACCGACTCTGCTCCACGGATTATCTCGGTCATTGCCGCCATTTGCTGTGCGGTAAAGTCGGTAAAAGAATCCACGTAGACCGAGGATCCTGCGAAAAAGTCGTGTTCTTCCAGCATTTTCGCAAGCTTTCCGACGTCGTCTGTCGGGTCAGAGTGACCTTCTTTCAAAAGTCCGTCGTATACCGAGGTGACGAGCGCGAGGTCGCGTATCTTCTCTGACAGACGCGGAGAGGCGTCGTCTGCGGCGGTTACCAGCATTTCGGGAGTGATGCCGTTTAATTTCATCTCCTCCGCGGCGGAAAGCATAAGCGCGATAAAAGAATCGTCGTCGCAGGACGCCTCGCTTGAGAGAAGTCCGCTCGTCTCGGACAGTGTGCGCCACATAAGGCAGGATTTCATTCCCGCGGTGAGGTACTTATACGAGATACCTCCATAGGTGCGGAACACCTTGTTTGCAAGTCTTGTGAAGTTGAGCACCTCAAAGTGGAGTTGAGCTTTCGGCGGGAGGAGCTCGGTAAATTCCGCCTCTACGTCAAGCGCGGACTGCTCGGGCACGATCAAATATACGGTTTTTCCGTGGTCAACGTCGTTTTTGATCATGTTTTTGATCTGTTCCGTTTTGCCGCTTCCGCACGGGCCGATAAGCAGGTTTAACATAGCTCGTCCTCCTCCAAAATTTTAAGATTACGCAGAATGGTATTTCGTCCGCGCCACGAATAGGCTCTCACTGAAAATTCTTCGTCGGTCATACCGAGAACGGTCTCGGACGACAGAAAAGGGGTGCGGTCTCTTTTGAAAAACTCTATTTTTGTATCGGGAATATCTTTGTTGTGCGTGCAAACGTCCTGGCATACGTCGCATCCCCAGGCACAGCCGTGATTTTTTATAAGCGCGCGCTCGGCGCCGTTAAGCTCACCTTTTTTCTGCGTTAATCCGGACAGACAGCGGGATTTGTCCTTTATTGCATTTGCGGGGCAGGCGCGGGAGCAGGCTCCGCAGTGAAGGCACTCGGACCTGCACGGCTCTGCCTCGAATTTGCCGTATCGGTCGGCGGGCATATCAGAATATATTCCTCCGATGAACACGAAACTGCCGTATTTCGGAGAGATGAAAAGTCCGTTGCCCCCGAAAAAGCCGAGTCCCGCTTTCGTCGCCGCGCCGACCTCGTTTATCGGAGAGTTGTCCGCCGCGCCGAAAAATTTGTATCCCGTAAAATCGTTTGAGAGCGCAGAGGTGAGTCGCTCTGAAAGCTCGGAAAAATAAAGGTGATAGTCACGCGGGACGGCGTAAGCGGAGATGTTCTTTCGCTCGTTTGACACGCGGTAGGGCAGGATTAAAATAAGCACACTGCCGTCCTTTTCTATCCCCATTTTCTTCAGCTTGTCGGGGCGCAGGAGCGACACTTCGTCGAGTGAAATAGGCGCAAAACAGTCTATATTTTCTTTTTTTAAAAACTCTTTATAAGAATACGACACGTCCTCGCCCTCCGCAATTTATTACTAAATACAAGTATATCAAAAAAAATCAAAAAACTCAACTTATTCTGTGTAAAAACTTGATAAACGGTCTTTTCAATTTTTTTGTTTTGTGGTATAATGTATATAAGTATGAAAATAATTCTAAATCCGGAGGCGTAAAACCGATGGCAGCTAAGACCCCTAAAAAGGTTGAATACAACGATCAAAGTATAACTATGCTTAAAGGCGCGGACCGTGTCAGACTTCGTCCCGCCGTTATCTTCGGCTCGGACAGCCTTGAGGGCTGTGAGCATTCCGTTTTTGAGATTCTCTCAAACGCGGTTGACGAGGCGAAAGAAGGTCACGGCGACGTTATAAGCGTAACCGTATATAAAGATCACTCGATTGAGATAGAAGACCACGGCCGCGGCGTACCTATGGGATACAACGAGGCAGAGGGTAGATATAACTGGGAGCTTATTTACTGCGAGCTTTACGCGGGCGGTAAGTATAACAACAACGACAGCAGTTCTGCTTATAAGTATTCGCTCGGACTTAACGGTCTCGGCGCGTGCGCGACGCAGTACAGCTCGGCGTATATGACGGTGCAGTCTTACGACGGCGCAAACTGCTCTGAAATGAGATTTGAAAAGGGTGAGCCGGTGTCCGAGCTTACCGTTACTCCACTCAAGAAAAGACGCACGGGTACTGTCGTTCATTGGCTTCCCGATCTTGAGGTATTTACCGATATAAATATTCCTTACGAGTTTTTTACCGATATGCTCAAAAAGCAGTCGGTGGTAAACGCAGGCATCAAGTTCGTTTTGCGTTTTGAAGAGGCAGACGGCAATTTCCTTGAGACCGAGTACGAATATAAAAACGGTATAATAGACTATATAGCCGAGCAGGCGGGGGATAGCACGCTCACCGCTCCCGTTTTCTGGTCGACCGAAACCAGCGGTCGTGATCGCGGCGACAAGGACGACTACAAGCTCGAGATACAGGTCGCGTTTTGCGTATCAAAGACGGTCAAAATGCTTGAATATTACCACAACTCAAGCCATCTTGAGCACGGCGGTTCTCCCGAGCGCGCGGTAAAGACAGCGTTCGTATTCGCGCTTGACAAGTATATGAAAGCGACCGGAAAATACAATAAAAACGAGGCAAAGATAACCTTCGTTGACGTTGAGGACTGCCTCGTTCTGGTCACAAACTGTTACTCTACCCAAGTTTCTTACGCTAACCAGACGAAAAAGGCGATCACCAACACCTTTATCGCAGAAGCGATGACGGCGTACCTCAAGGAACAGCTTGAGATATATTTTGCGGAAAATCCGATGTCGGCAGAGGCGTTTGCAAATCAGGTGCTTATCAACAAGCGCAGCCGCGAGAAAGCAGAGAGTACCAGAATAGATATAAAAAAGAAGCTTGACGGCACGATGAATATCACTAACCGTGTTGAAAAGTTTTCCGATTGCCGCAGCCGCGACCCTGAGCTTTGCGAGCTTTATATAGTGGAGGGTGACTCCGCGAAGACCTCGGTAGTGCTTGCGCGTTCGGCAGATTTTCAGGCGGTAATGCCTGTCAGAGGTAAGACGCTTAACTGCCTCAAATGCGGATACGACCGTATTTTCAAGAGTGATATAATAGTCGATCTTCTCCGCGTTATCGGCTGCGGAGTCGAGATAAACGGCAAGGTCAAGGGCGATCTCGCCCCGTTTGATTACGAGTCTCTGCGCTGGTCAAAGATAATTCTCTGTACCGATGCCGACGAGGACGGATTCCAGATCCGTACTCTGCTTCTTACCATGTTTTACCGTCTGCTTCCTACTCTTATAGAGAAGGGAAGAATATACATCGCAGAATCTCCGCTTTTTGAGATAAGAGCAAAGGACGAGACGCTTTTCGCGTATAACGAGTTTGAGAAGCTTGAGATCACCAAACGTCTTGAAGCGGAGGGTAAAAAATACACCCTTCAGCGTTCAAAAGGTCTTGGCGAAAACGAGCCGGATATGATGAAAAAGACCACGATGGATCCCGCGACGCGCCGACTTATCAGAATAAATCCGTGTGATGCGGAGGCGACCGACTATATATTCGATATTCTCCTTGGAGATAACCTCCCGGGACGTAAAGAATTTATCGCCGAGCACGGCAGTGAGTACGTCGCAACGGCGGATGTTTGATGATAATAAACTGGCGTACCTGCGATATAGCAGGTGCGCCAGTTTATCATTTTTGCTTTTTACACATCGTGTCGGTAGGAGTGAGTACAAGTTAAGCGTGTTTTTAGTTCAAGTAACAGTATGTGTACATTACATTTCGACTATGCTATAATGAAAGCACAGGAGGCCACCTGCAATACAAATTCGGAGGTATTTTTATGACTTTGGGCGAGAAAATTAAAAAATTGCGTGTGGAAAATAATTGGACTCAAGAACAATTTGCAGAAATGATGGGAGTTTCTGCGCAAGCTGTAAGCCGTTGGGAAACCGATTCATCAATGCCCGACATTTCAATGTTAGTACCTATTGCCTACACATTTAACGTGTCCTGTGATTATTTGCTTGGAGTGGATTTGAATAGCAAAGAAAAGGATATTTTCAGGATTAGAAAAGAGGCGTGGGAATCCATTGTTGGGGAAAAGCAGAACAAATGGGTGAATGCTTATACTATGATAAAAGAAGGACTAAAGAAATACCCTGACAGTTGGATGTTAAAAGATAGCCTTGTTCCTTTTTTTGCTGTTCTTGCAATGCCCAAGCATAACAAAGATTATCTTTCGGCTGGTAGGGAGTTAAATCAGCTTTGCGAGGATATTCTTGCAAATTGTCCAACTCAATGTTATCGGTACAACGCCATTTACTTTTTGTGCGATGCCGCAACGGTAACAAACAATCGGGAAAGAGCTATAGAGTTGGCAAAAACTATGCCAAGGCATTATCAATGTCAAGAGGAATTACTCAAAAGAATTGGTGTGGATTTCGAAGGCTAAATTAGCATTTGTGTCCACAAATGCAGTGCTTGTCAGGAAAAGTAGATGGACTTTCGGGACGCACAAAACAAAGGCTCCCTTGTGTAAAGGGAGCTGACGCCGTAGGCGGCTGAGGGATTGTTT
>CAZGHD010000025.1:0-22100 GCA_964525525.1 uncultured Lachnospiraceae bacterium
CCAGCCCTCGCCCTTACAAAGTCTGCAGCCCTTGCCGCCGCACATAAAGCAGGAGATATCAACCTCTGCCGAGGGCTCTGTGAAGGGGAAGTGGTGGGGACGGAAGCGCACCTTCGTGTCCTCGCCGAACTCGGTCTTTGCAAAGGTCTCAAGCATACCCTTGAGGTCGCCCATGGTGATACCCTTGTCTACTACAAGACCCTCAAGCTGATGGAAAAGCGGAGAGTGAGTTGCGTCAACCGCGTCAGAACGGTAAACTCGACCGGGAGAGATAACGCGTATCGGAGGCTTCTGCTTCTCCATAGTGCGTACCTGAACGGGAGAGGTCTGCGAGCGGAGAAGAATGTTATCGGTTATATAGAAAGTATCCTGCGTGTCGCGTGCGGGATGGTTTTCCGGAATGTTGAGCGCCTGGAAGTTGTAGTAGTCGTACTCAACCTCGGGGCCTTCAACAACAGAGAATCCCATACCTATGAATATATCCTCCATCTCGCGGCGAACCTGCGCGAGAGGATGGCGGCGGCCTGCGCGGATAGTCTCGCCGGGCATAGTAACGTCAATACGTTCTGCGGCGAGTTTTTCTTTAAGCGCGCCTTTTTTAAGCTCTTCTGCGCGCTCTGCTATCGCGTTTTCGATGAAAGCACGTACTTCGTTTGCGATCGCACCAATCTGCGGACGCTCCTCTGCGGAAAGCGCACCCATACCGCGAAGAACTGCGGTAAGTTCACCCTTCTTTCCGAGATATTTGATTCTGATAGCTTCGAGATCAGCATCGGGCGCCGCAAGCTGAGCGGTCGCGTCGAGGCGGATCTGTTCAAGTTTCTGTCTCATTTTTATCTCCATTCTGCCGCGCACTCACGCGGCACAAATATTTTACAAAAAAAATAAGCCCCGATCCACAAAAGATCGGGGCGAGAATACTGATTCCCGCGGTACCACCCGCGTTTATAACTTAAAAGCAAACACTTAATACCGCTTTAACGGGCGATACCCGTTCGGGACTACTGAAAGATTCACCCCGACCGCTCCGAAGCGAAATCCGCGATCCACCCGCCGCCGCCGATCACAGCCGTGAAAAATCACGTCGGCACACTCTCTGAACACGGGAAAACAGAACCGCGAAAACTTCATCAACGCATTTATAATATTATATCATATAATTTAATTTTTTTCAAGTGTTTTTTTAGCCTTTGAAATAAGCTTCAAAAGCGGCAGGCAAAGCAGACGAATCCTTTGCCACGCAGTAGAGGATATAGTGACCGCGCGAGATTATAACAGCGTCTTTCAGCTTAGGCACCTCGGTAGGGCTATAGTCCTCAAATCCGGATATTTGATCCTCAACGTATGCGGCAAGCAAATTTTTAACCTGCTCCACGTTTTGAAGATCGTCACAGTATATAAGGAAAAGTGCCTCCGCAGTAGCTCCGCTTTCCGCCAGATACGCTCTTGCCTCGGTAATAAGTCCAACGTCGCCTATAAGAGGGGCAACGACCTGACCGTTTAATTCAGCAAGATTATCGTCAAACGCGGCAAGAGCAAGAAGCTCCTCACCTTTTGCATCCATATCAAGAGTTACGTCGTTTTCATTTACTCCGCAACCAAAAAGCGTACTTAAAGTAATCAGTACCAAAAGTGCAGAAATTATTTTAACTGTTCTGTTCACAGTAATCTCCATTCCGCCGCCCTGTTGGCGGCACAAAAAATGTTAATTGAGTGCGTGATAATTGAGCTTGGGTTAATAGCCGAAGAATATTTCACGCAAACCACATTGTTATTCTACCGTATGATTTTTAAGATAACCGAGCCACTCTCTGTATTGCTTTCCGTAGAGGTGCAATCCGTCAGGAGAAATTTCCGGCGGAAGGGTGTTTTGCTCGGTAAGGAAGCATTCCGCAGTGTTCACAAGATAGAGACCGTAATCCGCCGCGAGTGATGCAATACGCTCATTATAATGCCAAAGTTTCTCGTTTGTAACGCCAAACCGCTCAAGCAGAGAGTAGTCGGCCGTGACCGGGATAAGCGTTTGAATATATATTTTTGCGTTAGGCATTTTTTCTCTGAGATACTCAATAAACACGCGGTACTCATCAAAAAACGCTTCTTCTTTCCAGCCAAGTTCAGACAAGCCGGAGCAGAGATATATTTTTTTGAAATCGGACTTGTACTCAAGCGCCTCGTATATGTTACACTTAACCGCAGTACCGTTGTCATTTATCGTGATGAAGCGGCTTTTTTCATCGGTTTTATTGCGCTGGCTTATGTTAAACGAAATTTTTGAATAAAAGGTAGCGTCAAGCGCGGTAGAAGTGTGTATGCCTACCGTGCGGGAATCTCCTATAAAAAGCGCGTCCTTAAAATACTCGTCGCCAACTGCCTCTGATTCAGGAAGCTGATTTGCATAGGTCACAGACCCGGGCAAAACGGTAGGGGTAGCGTCAACCGGCGGAACAGGCAACGGAGAAACAGTGTCGTTTATGGGTTGAGTTGTATCAGCATCAGTATCGGGCGCGGGTGGCTCGGTAACGGGTACGTCGGTCGTGACTTTTCCATCGTCTGTCACGGCAGTCGTTTGCGTATCCGTTTCTTTGGTATCCACCCACACGGGGACAGTGCCGTTCGGGTCCTCTTCCTGCCCTATACGTAGATTTCCGTGAAGGAAGCAAAAGGTGAACAGGAACAAAAAAATAAGCACGAGCAAAGGTATATTTGTATTGATTTTACCTTGATATTTCATCTATATCTAAAACCTCATTAGACCACTTTGAAACGAAAAACTCAAAGCGTTTAAAACGATTTGAGTCGAACACATTATACTATATATAGTATATCAAATTCAAGGTACTATGTCAAGAGTAAAAAACTTATTTTTTTATTATTTTTTACAAAAAGCAACATAAAGAGACACCTCATTTTCGGGAAAGAAAACGAGGCGTCTTTTTGAGTTATTTAGGCAATTTATTTCTTATATCCGAGCACATTTCATACAGAGTTTTTTCCGCTTCTCTCTCGTCAAGATCGAAATCAGCATAGAACAGTTTTTCGTATTTTTGAGTAACATAATTTATGTCAAACGAAACGCCGTACTTATTTAACTTTTGATTAGTTTGTCTGGGTGTATCCGACACCTTGCCGTCTATCTTATTTTTATAGAGAGCGCGCAAAACCGTATAGCTGTACGCAAGCTGTGAACGCAGATCCGGGAATTTCGTTAGATTACGGTAAAATTCCTTATACGACATGCGTTCAACGCCGCTGTTATCATAAGGATTTATGACCGCCTTTTGCAATTTTATTTCTTCATCGCGGTAGTAGGTGTTTTCGGTAATTTCCGCAGAAATCCGCCGCAGACCGTCACCGCCAAAAAACTCCATGATCGGCTCAAGAAGCTCCTTTATAGATTCAGCGATATTTTTGAAAAAGTCAACGATCTTCTGTGAGACTTCGGAAAAAGAAATCCTGTTTTTGAGTCCGAGCATAGTGAAAAGAATAAGACATATTACAAGGAATCCAACAAAATATCCCGCCATATTATCCATTCCGCCGAACACCGATTCCCCGAAAGCGTCAGCTGTGCTGCCGCCGGATTCGTAATAATCGTTCAAAAACGGATCGGTCTCCTCATTTTGGGTCACGCTTTGGGCAAACAGAAATATCGGTATACGGATCAATACCACAACGCCCGCGACTATGCAGGCAGAAACAAAGAATATCGGTATGACGAGAGTGGTAAACGTCAGCGCAAGCGCCATGTTATATCCTCGCTGTTTTACCGTTATGTCCGCAACCGAATCGTACACCGTCCTACTGATACACCCTTGATTCAGTATTATCGCCGACGTGACAAGGAAAACGCATATTACAAACATCATCAAATCATTGTCAAGGCAGAATAGATACTCAAGCAAAGCAAGTGCAACGTACCATATAAGTGAATATTCGTTTATCAGCTTATGAGACGGCACAAACCAAACGAGTATGCCAAATATTATAAATCCTGCGGTCAAGAATGCGGCAAAATAAGGAAGAAGCGACTTATCGTCATAGTGGATATTAAGGTTAGTACGATGCTCGTACATAACGTAAAACATCTTTCTGAAGGTAGGAACGAGTAAAAATGCGGTGATTACCGCGACAACTGAGGAGAAAATGCTGATAGATGCCGCAAGCCTTTTATCTGTGGAGAAATCATCCGCCCGCTTATATCTGAACACTGTTGCCACAAGTGCCGCGAATATATATCCCGCGGCAACGCATGCCAAAACGAAAGCAACCCTTGACAAAAACTCAAACGGATAGCCGAATTCTACGACAGCGACTTTAGCTATCGGAAGCAGAAAAACTCCGACACCGATAACTGCGAGGAACTTATACAGGCAAGAAAAGAATCTTTTCATACTCTCACCCCCTCAAAAGTGCGTCTGGAAGTAAACTTCCACGTCGTTTGGAACTTGCGTCGTATTATTTGAGGCGGTGGTAACGTAAAAGACTACCCGAACACCGTATGCACGGAGCTTTCTTGCGAAATTCACCATTCTCTCTTCAAGATAAGCGGTAACGAAAAGAAGCCCTCCGCGCTCACAGTAAAACTCGTGATTTTCGAGAATATGATCGAGCATTTTATCTATCGGACAGGTTATCTCCAGCTTGAGATTTGCCAGCATACGGAGCGCATCCATTACCTCTCCCCTGCCCTCGTATTTATGGGAGAAAAACAAATTTTCACCGATGCTGTTGCCCGGAAGTCCGATCTCGCCCTCGTTTACCGCGGGAGCGTTCATAATAAATCTCACGCCAATGTCGCGCGGGCACACGCGCTCAACTACCGACGCACAAACGGTGATACAGCGTTCTATCGCGTCCTCGTCACTCGGAGTGTTGCGATTATGTTCGATTTCTCTCGAATTAATATTTAGAACAATATTAAATTTTCGCCTCTGCGTATACTCTTCCAAGTTGACAAGCAGTTTGCCGTGAGTGGCACTCAACTTCCAGTTTATTGAGCGCATCGGGTCGCCGGAGACGTATTCTCTCGTTCCTGCGCGCAAAAACGGCTCGGACAAAAGACGTCTGTTTGAGAGTATATCCCCGCTTTGAAATCTTGATGAAGAAAAGTTTTCCGCCAAGTCTATGCTTCGAGGAAGCACGGTAATCGTACTTTTGATACTCTCCTTTGCGTGAATCTCAAGCGACTCTCTCTTGAGTCCGAAAATATCATTTGACACGAGTAACGCATTTCCTACGTAATAAACTCCGCGTTTCGTACAGTTGACTCTCCAGCGGCGGCGTATCTTTTCGTGCCTGTGAAGCACGAAAACGCTCTGCACGCTCTGCATAAATCTGTCCTCACGGTTGCTTTCGGTCAGACGGAATCTGAGACCGTTTGGCAAATTATTATTGACCTTCATATAAGGCACGGGAATAGATCTGTCACTCGTAAGTTCTTCATACAGATAGAAGTCGTCCCCTACGAAAACCTCGTCGGTATCTATTTTAGCGTCGTACGAGATCTTATCAAACATATTTGAGAAAAAGAACTTCCGTTGCAGATAATACACCGCAAAAACCGCCATAAGAAACGCTATAAATATCATACGGTATTCCCTTCCTTTCCTCAAAAATCGTTTGCAGAGTTACTCTATCGGCACAGCCACCGTGTCGATAATATAATCTATGAGATTATCGTTGGTATCGCTCATATTTACCGTACCCTGTGAACGGGTAATAATTCTGTGCGAGAGCACGGGACGAGCCACTGCTTTTACGTCATCTGGAATAACGTAATCGCGCCCTTCAAGTCCCGCATTTGCCTGAGCCGCGCGCATAAGCGCAAGCGTACCTCTCGGACTTATTCCCACTGCAATACGGTCAAGATTACGGGATTTATCAGCAATCATAACGATATATTTTTTCACCACGTCGCTCACGGTTATTTTCTGAACGAGCTCAATTATCTCCGCCACGTCGCTCTTTTTGCACACCGATGCAAGCTCGGAGATCGGTTTTCTTTCTCTGTATTCGGAGATCATGGTCATCTCGCTCTCAAAATTCGGATAACCGAGGGACAGCTTCATCAAAAATCTGTCGGTCTGAGCCTCGGGAAGCGGAAAAGTACCGTACGATTCTATCGGGTTTTGAGTGGCTATAACGAAAAACGGGGTATCAAGCGCATAGGTAACTCCGTCAACCGTTGCTTGTCTCTCGCCCATACACTCAAGAAGTGCAGATTGCGTTCTCGGTGTGGTACGGTTTATCTCGTCCGCAATAACGATGTTTGAAAACACCGGACCGGGACGGAATATGAACTCATTTTCCTTCTGATTATAGTAATTTATTCCGGTCACGTCTGACGGAAGTATGTCCGGCGTGAACTGTATTCTTTTACACTCGGCGTCTACCGACCGCGCCAAAGCGCGGGCAAGAGAGGTCTTACCCGTTCCGGGAATATCGTCAAGCAGAACGTGACCGTCCGAAAACATAGCCGTAACTATCAGCTTTATTTCCTTGCTTTTTCCGAAGATCACTTTTTCGATATTTTCCGTGATAGCATTGCCAAGCTTAGATATTTTTTCTCCGTACATAGGTATTACCCCCTACTCTTTATTGATTAAATTATACTACACGGTCAAGTGATTGTCAATAGTGGTATGGCGACACGCGAGTAATTCTATGTTATGCACATTTTCGTGCAATTATTTTTGTGCAATAAAACGGGATTGATACAAAAAATATCAATCCCGTTTTACTTTAAAACTTAATTAAAATTCGATTTTTTCAACAGTTTTGTTGTAGTGAGAACGGAGCGCCGCGGTAGAAAGGACGTGGGACATATGAGTTTCCTCTGCGGTAAACAGACCGAAAGGAACTTCTTCGCCGGTGTACTCAAGCATAAACGCGCCAAGCTGCTGCTGAATAGCGTCAACAAATCCGAACTCAAAGATACCGCCGGTGATAGTCGGGAGCATCGGCTTATAACCAACGTTTATACGGCTCCACGCCTGCTCTTTGCCCCAAGACGCAGTATAGCAGAACGCACCGGGATCGTCAGAGGTAAACTTCGCGCTGCAATCAACGCCGTATATCTCAAAATACCAACGGTTGGTAGATCCGGGATCCATTCTCTTGGTCTCGAGAATAAGCGGGAACTCGTTTCCGTCTTTATCCTCTGCAATACAGTTAAGTATAGCGTTATCAAAGGTATCGCAAACGGCGGTACCGCCCTTTCCGTCCGAGCGGGTCTTTACAATATCGCTCATAATAGCGTAAACCGATTTGGGAGTGAAGCCCATTCTGAACGGAACGTGCTGGGTGTGGATACCGAGGTCGCCGAGGCAACCGTACTCGCCGTTGAATTTCTTCATTCTCTTCCAGTTTATCGGCTTGTTCAGATCCATATCGCTTGAGTGGCAGAAGCCTGCCTTAACCTCAATGATCTTACCGAACTTGCCCTCTTTTATCCACTTGATCATAGTCTGCATCGCGGGATAGAACGGGAACTCACTTGAGCAGCGAACGAAGGTACCGGGATTAGCCTTGATAGCTTCCATGATCTTGTCGTTTGCCGCTTTGTCAATACCGAAAGGCTTCTCGCCGAGCAGAGCCTTTCCGCTGTTTATTATATCAATATAAAACTGCTCGTGAAGATTGTGGGGAACCGCGCAGTAGATCGCCTCAATATCGTCTTTTTCAAGCAGTTCTTTGTAATCGGACGTGCAGTACTTTATGTCAGGGAAATTCTTGAGAAACCACTCGGTCTCTGCCTCAACGGGAGAACAGATACCAACGATCTCGGGACGCGGAACATCCCCTGTAAAATGGCACCAGCGAGCCGCAGCGGAAGCAAATTCTCTTGCCATAAGACCGCAGCCGACAAGGCCGAACTTAACAGTTTTCATATTACATTTCATTCCTTATCATTAAATTTTCTTTGTATCCACGGTTATTACCTCTACTCCCCGCGAGGAAATTGCGCGAAGCGCGCCCTCGGGAGCTGAAGCATCCGTGATCAGTATATCCGCGCGCTCAACGGGAGAGATCTGGGCAAACGCGGTCCTGCCTATCTTACTTGAATCCGCCGCAACTATAGTAGTATCCGCGTGTTCAAGCATCTCGCGGGACAGCTCTGCCTCGTCGTTGTAATAAGTGGTATATCCGCCGGTCGCGGTTGCGCCGTCGATAGAAAGCACCAGCTTATCCGCGTGATACGCAGAGAGAGCGCGTATAGTATCCATACCGTGAGTAAATCTGTACTCCGAATCTACCGCGCCGCCGAGAAGTATAACGCGAAACGCGGAAAGCCCTGCCGCCTCCGCGGCAACGGTAATGGAATTGGTAACTATGCAGATATTTTTCTTTTTCTTTATAGCACGAAGCACAAAGAGCACCGACGTACCCGAGTTCATAAGCACGGTATCGTTGTCGCATATTTCCTCAGCTACTCTTGCGGCGATAGCGGTCTTTTCAAGCTCGTTCGTTTTCATGCGCTGTCTGACGCTGAGGTTATAATAATTCTGCGAGGACGCGACGGCGCCGCCGTGTACCCTACGCAAAAGCCCCTCGGTCTCAAGCGCTTCGAGATCAAAACGTGCAGTAACCTCAGATATTCCGAACATTGCGCTCAGTTCTCTGACGCGCACCTTTCCGTTTTCCGCGAGCAATTCAAGTATCTTTGCTTTTCGTGTTTCTATCGGATATTCCATAACGAACTCCAATTTCTATATCACACGAGCGGCAGGTGTCTGCCGCTCGTACAATTTTAGTTATTAATAGCCGAAGTGCTTTTCGGTCTCAGCAACAGCCTCTTCGATTATGTCAAGACCCTTGAGAGCGATCTCATCGTCAAGAATCATAGGCGGAGAGAGTCTGAGGATGTGGCCGGAAGGAACCCAAGCAAGACCCTTGGAGAACGCCTTCTGATATACCATCTTACCTGCGTCAGCGAAAGGCTCTTTGGTCTCTTTGTCCTTAACAAGCTCCATAGCAAGCAGACAACCCTTACCGCGAACGTCGCCGATGATGGGATGTCTTTCCTTCATCTCTTCCATTCTCTTGAGGAACAGTTCACCAAGCTGAGTACTGCGCTCGTTGAGGTTCTCTTCCTCGATAACTTCGATAGAAGCAAGAGCAGCCGCACAAGCCATCGGGTTTCCACCGTAAGAGGAGGAAGCGGAGATCTTCTCGATCGCGGGAGCAAGCTCTTTAGATACGCACATAGCGGTTACAGGGAAACCGTTACCGAAGCCCTTACCGAGAGTGGTAATGTCAGCGGTGGTGTTCCAGTGATCCATAGCAAGGAACTTACCGGTTCTTGCCATACAGTTAAGAACTTCGTCAGCAAAGAGAAGGATACCCTTTCTGTCGCAAAGCTCTCTGAGCTTGGGAATATAGTCGTCCGGAGGAACAACGGAACCGCCCCAACCCTGGATAGGCTCAAACACGATAGCGGCAACGTTGCCGGTGGACTCGTTGTCGATCATGCCTTCAAGCATCTTTATGTAAGGAGTGGAATCCTTCATAGCCTCTTCTTTGGAACGGCCGAATACGTCGCGATACGGATTCGGACGGGGAGCAAGATAGAAGCCGGGAGCTCTCATATGAGAGTCAGCGCCGACAACTGCACAGGATACTGCGCCGAGGGTCTTACCGTGGAAGTCTCTCCAGAAGGAGTAGAACTCAAACTTGCCGGTAGCTGCACGAGCGCAACGAAGACCTGCTTCAACAGCGGTGGTACCGGAGTCATAAAGCTGGAAACCGCCGAAACGGCCGCCGGTGATCTCGTGAAGCTTTTCCATAAGCTCCATCTTTACCTTGGTGGTAAAGTCGTGGCAGTTCATAAGTCTCTTTGCGTGGTGAGCAACAGCCTCGCTTATCTTGGGATGGCAGTGGCCGAGACCGGTAACGTAAATACCGGAGGAAAAGTCAATATACTTGTTGCCGTCAACGTCGGTCAGGGTGTAACCGAAACCGGAGTCAAAGGATACGGGAAAAAGCTGTACCTGGCTGGAATAGCCTTTCATATAGGTAGAACATCTGTCGTGATACTCTTTGGATTTGGGACCCGGCATAGTGTCGGTGATTATATGAGGAACACTTGCAGGATCAACGGAAGCCCAGTTCTTCATTTTTGTCATTACCTTTCATTTTTATTTTGTTTTATCTTTCCGTATTACTTACGGTTTTGTTTCGTTTCATTTATTATTATATATTTTTTTGCCCCATATGTCAATAGTATTATCAAATATTATTTATCTTTTTGAGGCAGGATAATGCGTATTCTGCACTTCAGATTTGACAGCGAAACCGACGTGCATTTCCCGCCGTCCTCGCCGTCTCTCGTCCACGCGATTTCATCGTCAGAGGAAACGGTAAGCTCGTCACAGTGCATAAACAAAATAGACGGATCACTGAAATCTCTCCGTGTCAGACATTTAACGGTATTGTTGAGTTCAGTCATATTTTTCGGGTATTTTATAAGAAGCACCTCAAACATTCCGTCAGACCTTTTCACCGTATTCTCGGGCAGTCCGATAACGCCGCCAATGACAGTGGTATTGGATACCGACGCGAAAATCACGTTCTCCTCAATATTAAATCCTTTTGAAGAAATGCGGATCTTGTGCGGTCTTATTTCGGGCAGTTCTTTCACGCTTTCAAGAATATAAGCAAAATGACCGAGCGAATTTTTTGCCGCCTGCGGAGTTGAATAGGATACGCGGGTAAACGCGCCGAGTGACGCGATATAAATAAAATATCCCGAGTCCCCGAATCTGCCGATGTCTATCGCGTGTTCTTCACCGTTTATTATATTTTCCGCGGCGGTGCGTATGTTTTTCGGAATTCCCACGCTTGAAGCAAAATCGTTTGTTGTTCCCGCAGGGATATACCCGAGCGGAACGTCAAGCTCCGCGTCTATCATGCCGGACACCGTCTCGTTAAGAGTTCCGTCCCCGCCGCAGCATACTATCATATCAAATTCAGCTCCGCGGCGCGCTACCTGCTCCCGCGCATCGTTTTTTGCGAGAGTGGTATGAACGGTGACATCATATCCCGCACTGCAAAGCACCTCAACCGCTTCATAAAGTCCGGCTTTAGCCTTCATTTGTCCTGCGTGCGGATTTACTACAAGAAAAACTTTTTTGCTCAAAATTATACTCCTTTTTCACAATAGATATTGCATATATTTGAAATTCGTGATAAAATCAAGTTGTACGGAAAAAGATAAGCGCCGTCGTTTAACTCAAAAAGCAAAAACAACGGCGCCGAAATTCAAGAAGGTAAATATGATAAAAACTGCATTTATAACAGGCGGCTCTCGCGGTATCGGCGCCGCAACCGTAAGAGCGTTTGCGGCAGAGGGATACAACGTCGCGTTCACCTATAAAAATTCAAAAGGCAAAGCCGACGCGCTCGCAAAAGAGACCGGCGCGCTTGCAATACGCGCAGATTCGTCAAAGAACGACGAGATACAGAACGCGATAAAACAGGCAGAAACCAGATTTTCAAAAATCGACGTGCTGATAAACAACGCGGGAATCTCAAAAACCGGACTTGTGACCGACCTTTCGGAAGAAGAACTTGAAGAAATATTTAACGTAAACACTCTCGGCGCGTTTCACGCTACGCGAGCCGTACTTCCGTCGATGATACGCGGGAAGTCGGGAGTTATAATAAACGTATCTTCTATCTGGGGAATGGTCGGCGCATCCTGCGAGGTCGCGTATTCCGCATCCAAAGCCGCGCTTATCGGTATGACCAAAGCGCTCGCAAAAGAGGTAGGCCCGTCAAACATCAGAGTAAACTGTGTTGCTCCCGGCGTGATAGACACCGAGATGAATGCGGAATTTTCAGAAGATGACATCGCCGCACTGTGCGACGAGACTCCGCTTGAGCGGATCGGAACACCTGACGAGATAGCAAAATTGATCGTGTATCTTTCATCCGACAGCGCATCCTTTATAACCGGGCAGGTTATCAGCCCAAACGGAGGCCTCGTTATCTGACAGTCTTTAGTTTTTAAGGCTGTGGATAGGTGCAGGAATTCTTCCGCCGCGAGCGATAAACTTGGACGGAGAATACTCGTTTAACTTAATAACCGGAGCATATCCGAGCAGACCACCAAAGTCAACGATGTCACCTGCGTGCTTTCCGTGTGCAGGGATAACACGGACTGCGGTGGTTTTTGTATTAGCAACACCGATGGATATTTCATCCGCGATTATCGCGCTGATAACGTCTGCGGGAGTGTCACCGTCTATAACTATCATATCAAGGCCGACAGAGCAAACCGCGGTCATAGCCTCGAGCTTTTCGATAGAAAGCGCACCGCGCTCAACAGCTGAGATCATACCTGCATCCTCAGACACGGGAATGAACGCACCGGAAAGTCCGCCGACGTGGGAGGACGCCATAACGCCACCTTTTTTGACCGCGTCATTGAGAAGTGCGAGAGCCGCGGTAGTACCGTGAGCACCGCAAACCTCAAGTCCCATACCCTCAAGAATATGAGCAACCGAGTCACCGATAGCGGGGGTGGGAGCGAGAGAAAGGTCAACTATGCCAAACGGCACGCCGAGACGCTTTGAAGCCTCAAAAGCTACGAGCTGACCGACGCGTGTGATTTTAAACGCGGTTTTCTTTATTATATCAGCAAGCTGGCTGAAATCGCAATCTCCGCCGCGGGCGATAGCCGAGCTTACAACGCCGGGGCCGGAAACGCCTACGCTTACTACCGCGTCAGGCTCGCCGACTCCGTGGAATGCGCCAGCCATAAACGGGTTATCCTCGGGTACGTTTGCAAATACCACGAATTTAGCACATCCGATAGAGTTCTTATCTTTTGTAAGAAGCGC
Organism: uncultured Lachnospiraceae bacterium; assembly: GCA_964525525.1. Lineage (GTDB taxonomy): Bacteria > Bacillota > Clostridia > Oscillospirales > CAG-272 > RGIG2161. Next base: position 12,846 of record CAZGHD010000025.1, read on the forward strand.
CGCACGTTTTATTATATGTCCCATCTCGGCAACGGCATCCATATTGATACCTGCCTTGGTGGTAGCTACGTTTACAGACGAGCATACGAAATCGGTCTCGGCAAGCGCCTCGGGAATTACCGATATAAGATTATTATCCGCCTTTGTAGCGCCCTTGTGAACGAGTGCGCCAAATCCACCGATAAAGTTGATACCGAGAGTCTTCGCGGCTCGGTCAAGAGTCTTTGCGACCTTAATATATCCGTCGGGAGAAATAGCACCGCCGACAAGAGAAACAGGAGTAACCGAAACGCGCTTGTTTACTATCGGCACGCCGTACTCTTTTTCTATATCACAGCCTACTTTTACAAGGTTTTCTGCCTGCTTTGTGATCTTGTCGTATATTTTATCGCACAAACGGTCAGCGTCCTCAGACACACAGTCAAGCAGTGATATACCCATAGTTATAGTTCTGATATCGAGGTTTTCCTCGCGTATCATATTTATCGTTTCAAGAACGTCATGTGTATTTATCATTTTACGAGACTTCCCCCATTATATCTTATGCATGGTGTTGAAAATATCTTCGTGCATCGTGTGTATGTCAAGGCCGCATTCTTTACCGAACTTTGTCATTATGTCAACGAAATCAGCGAAAGATACAGTTAAGTTATCAATCTCAACCAGCATCATCATAGCGAAATAATCGCGCATAACGCTCTGGGATATATCGATAATATTTCCGCCGAAGTCATAGCACTTGGTGCTGACCTTTGCAATAATACCCATAGTGTCTTTACCTGTAACCGTAATAACTGCTTTCATTTTTACAAATCCTTTTCTTTATGTATTTTGCAAAATTTCCCTATATAATATTATATACCAAACAAACGAAAATGGCAATAGCACTATGAGAGAATTACGTACGTCTTTTTTAGATTTATTGTGCTGAAATCAATAATTTTCACAGAGCAACGTTGAGAAAAAGAGCTTTTCGTGATATAATAGCAAAAAAGGCTCGGAGAGGTAAGAAAATGAACGATAAGAATACACATCAGATACACAGCACCGTCTTCCCTTTCTGGGATGATCTTTCTGACGGCGACCGCAAATATATTACCGACAATTCTTCTGCCGTTTCGTACAGAGCCGGCGAGCAGCTGCACGACGGTACTACCTGCTCGGGAATCTTCCTCGTTAAGAGCGGATGCCTGCGCGTTTATATAATGTCTGACGAGGGAAAGGACATAACCCTCTACCGTCTCCACTCGGGAGATATGTGTATGCTCTCTGCATCCTGTGTTATACAGGCAATAACCTTTGACGTATTCGTTACAGCAGAGGAGGACAGCGAATGCGTAATAGTGAGCGGTCCTGCATTTAATGACGTTTCAGAGCGGAATCCAAGCGCCAAGATATTCGCACTTGAGCTTGCCGTCACCCGTTTTTCAGACGTTATGTGGGTAATGCAGCAAATACTGTTTATGAGCGCAGACAGGCGGCTCGCCATTTTTCTCTATGACGAGACCGCCCGCACGGGTTCAGATACCGTTTCACTCACTCACGAGCAGATAGCCAAATACATGGGCTCTGCGCGCGAGGTAGTTTCGCGTTTGCTGAAATATTTTTCGTCAGAAGGGATAGTTGAGCTGTCCCGCAAAGGGGTAAAAATACTCGACCGAAAAAAGCTCCGCGCCTTAACCCTCTAACAGAGCGAGGATACCCGATTTCGGTCTCGCGCCGGATGCGCGATTCACCTCTTCACCCTTCTTTATTACCACCAGCGTAGGGATGCTCGCCACGCCGAAATCCTCGGCAAGCTCGGGAGCGTTGTCAACGTTGACTTTAGCTACGAAAATCTGCGGATTTTCTTCGGCTATCTCGTCAACCAGAGGAGATACCATGCGGCAGGGTCCGCACCAGTCTGCGTAAAAATCAAGGAGAACGGGGCGGTCGCTGTTTTTCACAAGATCAAAATTATTTTTATTTACTTCAAGTACTGACATTATCAAATACTTCCTTTCTTCTTTGTTTGTATCTATATTATACCCCGTTCGAAAGAAAAGTTCTGTGACTGAGTCACATTTGATTAAAAAGTAAGGCTGCCTTAATAAGGCAGCCCTTTTTTTGTTCTTATTCTTTAAAAAGCGGTGTTGATAAATATCTGTCTCCCGTGTCGGGAAGTAGAACGACTATCGTTTTCCCTTCGTTTTCCTCAAGTTTTGAAAGCTCTATCGCCGCGTGAAGTGCCGCGCCCGACGATATTCCCGCAAGAATACCCTCACTACGTCCGAGAAGTCTTCCTGCCGCATATGCTTCGTCCTCGGTCACGCGTAAAACGCTGTCGTACACGCCGGTGTCAAGCAGTTCGGGAATAAATCCAGCTCCTATACCCTGAAGTCCGTGCGCGCCCGCATCTCCGCCTGAAAGCACGGGAGACCCGGCAGGCTCAACCGCAACGACTTTAACGTTAGGAATTTTTGATTTAAGATACTTTCCGGTACCCGTAATAGTTCCGCCCGTACCGACTCCTGCGACGAAAATATCAACGTCGCCGTCGGTGTCTTCATATATCTCGGGCCCCGTCGTTTCAAAATGCGCCGCCGCGTTTGAAGGATTAACGAACTGCCCCGGGATAAATGAGTTCGGAATCTCTCGCGCAAGCTCCTCTGCTTTGGCTATTGCGCCTTTCATGCCGAACTTGCCGTCGGTCAGCACAAGCTCCGCGCCGTAAGCGGTCATAAGCATACGGCGTTCAAGCGACATAGTGTCCGGCATTACGATAATGACTCGGTACCCTCTCGCGGCAGACACCGCCGCAAGACCTATTCCCGTGTTGCCCGAGGTAGGCTCAATTATCGCAGAATCTGCCTTGAGTGCCCCGCTCGCCTCCGCGTCGTTTATCATCTTGAGCGCGGCACGATCCTTTACAGACCCCGCGGGATTGAGGTATTCAAGTTTCGCGAGAAGTCTCGCCCTCAGCCCAAGCTTTTTTTCTATATTCGTAAGCTCAAGTATCGGGGTACGCCCGATAAGCTGATCTACCGACTTATATATATTTGCCATATCGTTTCCTTTCCGAAAAAGCTTACAGATCAAACAGTACGGCACCGAAATAAGTGACCGTATTTTGTCCGTTTATGTATTTCATGCCCGCTGCCGCCGCCAATTTTGATACGTTTATACCGTACCCCTCAAGAGACGGCATCGCAAGCTCGGGAAATCTGCAGTTCTCTCCGCTTCTTTTGGCGCATTCGCCGCACACTCCGCATCCGCCCGCCCCAAGATGAAGTACCGATGAAAAAGGTATATCCGAGAGAGCTTTCCTCACGTCTTGAGACAGACGGTAATGCACCCTTTTTGCCGCTACCATACCTTCAAAATCGAAGCTGTCCTCAAGCTCGCCTACATACTGATAAACAAGCGCGTGTGAATATCTCTTCGCCCTCGTTATAAGCCCGTTTATCTCCCCTATATCCGGCGGACACATCCAGCACTTTCCGAAAAGTCCGCAGGAATTTGCCGCGCACATATCGCGAAAAGCGGTATCAAATTCAATTTTCTTTACGTCAATCACGTTAGCGCGCATAGCACCGCATTCGATTGCAGTACTTACGATACGTTCAAGCATTGTATCCAATCCAGATCAACCCTTGCAAAAAGCAGCCGCCGCGTCTGCAGCAGATGCCGCATCAGGGGAGTAACAGTCCGCACCGATCTCGCGGCAGAAGTCCTCGGTAACGGGAGCACCGCCGACCATTATCTTGACCTTGTCGCGAATACCTGCCGCCTCGGCAGTCTTTACTACCTCCGCCATAACACCCATAGTGGTGGTAAGCAGAGCGGAACAGCAAATAATATCGCAGTTTTCATCTACCGCGGTCTGAACGAATTTTTCCGCAGAAACGTCAACACCGAGGTCAATAACCTCAAGTCCCTTTCCCTCCATCATCATTCTGACCAAATTTTTACCAATGTCGTGAAGGTCTCCCTGAACGGTACCGATACAGACTTTGCCGGTTGCGGCAACACCGCTTGCGGCAAGGTGAGGCTTGAGTATCTGAGCACCCATATTCATCGCACGAGCGGCAACAAGCACCTCGGGCACGTAAACCTCGTTGTTTTTGAACTTCTCACCGATGATTCCCATACCGTGAATAAGACCGCCGTCAAGAATGTCCGCGGGAGCACATCCCTCGTCAAGCGCACGCTGTACGAGCTCCTTTACTATTTTAGCCTTGCCTGCCTGCAGATTTTCAGATATTTCATTAATAATACTCATTTTTATTCTCCTTAAAATTATTAAAACATTATATTATACGCTTTGCTGAGTGCGTTCAAGAATATCTTCCTGAACCGATCTGTGAAGCGTTGTATAATAAGCGGAAAATCCCGAAACGCGAACCACGAGGCTTGAATATTCCTCGGGAGCATCCATTGCCTTTATAAGTGTTTCTCTTGACGTTGCGTTTATTTGCATCTCCTGCCCGCCGCGAGCAAAATAAACTCGCAGAAGCGCAAGAAGTTTAGGTCTGTTCTCGTCACTGAACACGTCGGGATAGAACTTCTGATTTATAACCGTTCCGCAGGCGACCTTTTTGTAATCCGGCTTTGTAACGCTGAGGACGGTAGACGTCGGACCGCTCATATCTTTTCCGTAGGTTGGAGACGCCGCATCGGACAGAGGTCTGCCCGCAAGACGACCGTCGGGAGTGGCACTTATCTCGCGACCTGCCCATATATTACTGGTATTAGCCGCCATCGCGATATAAAACGCACCGCCGTCGTACAGCTTATACTTATCAAATTCAGCACAAAGGAAATCAACGTACCACACTGCGTACTTATCAACGAAATCGTTGTCGTTTCCGTACTTGGGTGCGTCAAGCAGAAGCTTTCTGAGGTCATCATAACCTTCAAAGTTAGCGAGCATAGCGTCTCTCACTTCAGCCAAAGTTGCCGCTTTATCAACAAACACTACCTTTTCTATTGCCGCAAGCGAGTCACTTACCGTTCCAACGCCCATAAGTACCGCGCCGTGAGCGGACGGATATTTAGCGCCGCCGTCGTTTATATCCTGACCGCGACCGATACAGTCGTCACAGAAGCAGGAAAGGAAGGGCTGAAGGTATATCTTTCTGTCACACGAGGTATTCTCACGGTTAATGACCTCCGCGTATTCTCTTGCGCCTTCTGCAAGGTGGCGGGAGTATCTTTCCATAAACTCGTCCATCGTCTTAATATCGGTAACGTCGCCGGTATCAAGGCTCGTTCTGTTTCCGACGATAGCGTTGCCGTGATTAAACATATACTCAAAATATTTCGGGGGATCGAATCTGTTATCTGTCCACGGCGGCTGCATACCGGAAATAAAGTTTTCGATACATCCTACCATACAGTAGTCGCAAACGTCCTCGTGAGAGTATCCGTATCTCTCAAGCGCGGGAATGTTTACCTCATCGTTCATAAGAGCGGGGTATCCGAGTCCGGTACCGATCGTCTGAAGGCACTCGTCAAGGAAACCGTCCGGCGTGTGATGGGTTATACGCGCGGAAAGGTTAGGGCCCGGTACGTTACAGCGGCCGACCGCGCGCAAAACGAGATAGCTGAGCTGATTAACGTCGCAGTCGCCGTTCGGAGCAGTACCGCCGATAGCTATGTTTACAACGTCATCCATTTGAAAACATACGCGGTGCTCGTGTATCTTCATAAATATGTTTTCAAAAAGCGTCTGCACTTCTTCGTCTGTAATACGACCTGCCTCAATATCCTTTTTATAGAATGGATAGAGATACTGGTCTATGCGTCCGAGCGCCATAGCGTAGCGGTATTCAAGGCTGAACGCCGTATGGCAGAACCACACAAGCTGAATAGCCTCGCCGAAGCTTTCCGGTGCGCGTTCGCATATAGCACGGCAGTTGCCCGCGATAAATTCAAGGTCTCTGTCAGAATATCCTTCTTTACCGATCAGTTCTCTTGCGGCGATCTCATGATTTTTTATCATAATTGCAAAGCCTTCAAACGAGCGCTTCATAGCGGTCAGCATATTTACCTTTTCTTCGTCGTTCTTGTGATTTTCAAGCGACTCGTCTATCTTTTTAAGAGTACCTGGGATTCCGTCTGCCAAAATACGGCGGTAATTAGCGCAAAAATGGTCAGCGTTCGTAGAAAAGCTTCTCTCGCCGTGATGCGATACGATCTCCTTTGCTCGCGCCGCAGTCTCATCGTCCGAAGCAACGTAGCGCATTCTCATACTGCCCGCAACGAGGTCATTTTTATAGATATGCGGAACGGCACACGCAAAAAGCTCGTGTATAGCCTCGCCTCTCATGATAGCCTCGGGCATTCCCGCAGTAGCTTCATATCCTTTTGCCTTTGCAAGAACGTAGGCGATATGTTTACCCGGCATAGGCGCTGAAAATTCTTTTTTTAATTCTTGCGTTCTGTTATACACTATTTCGTATCCTCCTACTTGTATTATAAGGGAAATTACTCTTCAAAAATAAGGTTACCTTCGCCGTCGGTAGAGACCGCGGTCTTGAAAGTGAAGGTCGTTCCGTAAGGACCTTCGCTTTTAAATGACGTGAATATCAGTTTTCCGTCAAACACGTCACATTTAGGTACGCAACCCGTTTTTATAGTCTGATCCTTGGGCATACGCCAAGGACCGAAGGGTTTGTCGGACACGAGGTAGCATCCGCGGCTGCGTCTGCTGAATATCAGATAATAAAAGCCGTTAAATTTTACGTAATCGGGGCAATCGCACTGCTCCCAGTCTATGTACATAGGGTCGGGAGCTTCTTCCCACGTGTCGAGATCCGGAGAGATAAGATGCGCGAGGCATCCGCCCTCCTGACAGTTCAGACTGGTGACCACAAGCATGTGGAAAAGTCCGTCCTCACCCAAAAACACCTTGGGGTCTCTTGCCGTGGGACTGTGATATTTATCAGAGAGCGTATATGAGAAGCTCTCGTCCTTTTCATAGTGATAACCGTCGTAAGATATACTGCGATATACTTTAGTGGCAGAAATATCGTACATTCTGTATGTGTAAAACAGATAGTCAACTTTACCCTTTTTTATATGGCATCCGGTACATATAGAGCCCTGCCAAGGTTCTGTGACTTCAGCAGCAACGGGGTGTATCTGCCACGTTTTGAAATCTGCAGTGGAAACGTGACCGTACTTGTGCCCGCCGAGTCCCCATTTACTTCCGTGATGGCGGCGATCCTTTAAGTAAAACACGTGATACCTGTCGTCGATAGTAGCCGGCATACAGTCACCGACGAATATACCGTCGCCGGGTCTCCAGCCTTCCGCGTCGGTAAACTCTCCGACGACCGACGGCTCTTTTTCCTTTTCATATACTGCGCTTTCAAATTTTATATCTATCTTGTCGCCGATAAGCTGGTCACCGTCAGAATAAAGCCGTGTGCCGTAAGGCCACTCCTCGTCGTTAAGATAACCGTTTATATAAAAAGATATAATGTGGTCAAAATATACTATTTCAAAAAGATCACCCACTGAAAATTCTTTGCAGTTAGTCAGGCAAAGCGGCTGTTCTTTGAAGTCGTAATAAATACATATTCTTGCTTTTCCGTCTGCAATCTCGACAGAAAAAGTTTTTTTACCACCCTTTTCTGCGCACGTTGAAATTTTATCAGAAGTAAGAACGAAGCTCATTTTCGAACCGTTTTTATTCATTTGTATATCCTGCCTTAGTTATATTCTATGAATCCCTATATTCTATGAATTCTGAAAAATTCTCAAGTTCAGACAAACCCCCTGCTGAAAGCGCCGAAAACAGTGCCGCGCCGACAGCCGCCTCCTCCGTGTTTTGAGAAACGCTCACGTTCATTTTGAAAACGTCCGCAATAACGCTTTCCATTGCGGGAATCTTTTGCACCGCGTTACCCGATGCGACTACCCTGTTTCTGCCACCGAAGCGCCCGTCAAAAATCCCGTACAGCTCTCGGCACATACCGTAAACGAATCCGAGAGCCATCTGCCCCGGAGTAAAATTCCCGTCGGTTATTCCGACGATAGATCCGGTCGCTGTCCGATCTCCACGCTTTCCTCTGAAAGCAGTGTCAACAGAAAGAGGCTGTTTACCCGATTTATATGCGTCGTACAAGAGAAGATTCAACGCTTCGTACTGCGATTCACCGCCAAGTCCCGCAGCCAGACAAAACTCTCTGAAAAAGCGCTCAAGCAAAGCATATGCCGCGCCGCCGCACAAAGCCGAACCGCAAACGAGATACTTCGATTTTACAAGAGGTCTCGTCTCGGTATAGGACAAATTCTCGATGCGGTCGGTAACTATCGAAATCTGACTTCCAGTGCCTATGTTGACGAGAACACTGTCGCCAAGATTTTTGAGCGCGCCAAGCACGCTCGCCTGATTATCTCCGATCGCGACCGAAACCGGAATACCTTTGTAATAACCGACGGTCTCAAACTCATCCGTAACCCGCGGAAGAATATCCGCATCTATTCCGAGTTTTTCTATTGCGCCGCGGTAAAAATCACATCCCGCAACGTCAAAAAGCCCGAGGCTTGCCGCGTTTGACGCGTGCATTACAGGTGACGTACTTTCGGTAAGTTTAAGAGCGGCTGCGTCCATCACTGTCGCGATTTTTGCGGCGCGATCGGGAACAAGTCCGTTTTTCAGATTGTAATAATGGGTGGCAAGACCGTAACCTGTCGAAATCCTCTCACCGGTGGCAGAGAAAATCTCGTCGCAATAGCTGATCCCGCCGTCGGTCATTCTGCCCGCGCGTCCGTCCTGCCAGGTATAGAGCGGGGATAGTATCCCGCCGTGTTCATCTATATAGACAATACCGTGCATTTGCCCGGTAATTCCGATAGATTTGATATTCGTATAACTTCGTGTTAGACCATTTACCAGACTCAAAACCGCATCCAAAATTCCGTTTGCATCCTGCTCGGAAAAATCGGGGGAATCTGCCGAAACGGCGAAACGATTTTTCACCGTTATCGTCTCGGCAATACACTTGCGGTCAATATCTATAACCGAAGCGCTTATAGAGGTGGTGCCTATATCTATACCAAGCACGCAGTTTTCAGACTGCTTATCAATACACATAAAAACACCTCCCTACGTTATATAATAGCAGTAAGCAGAGAGAGTTGTCAAGCCTTTTTTACAAAATAATATTCAAATAATAAATGCGTCTGAAACTATTGAAAATCGCCTTAGCAAAAAAATAAAGGTGCCTCAAACGAGACACCTATTATTTTATCCGAAATTACTTG
>CAZGHD010000026.1:0-21943 GCA_964525525.1 uncultured Lachnospiraceae bacterium
CCGAACCCGTCTCCCACAGGGAAGATCTGGTTCGGATTATATTGCTTTGGTGCCGGTAGCGGGGGTCGAACCCGCACGGTATCGCTACCACCGGATTTTGAGTCCGGCACGTCTGCCAATTCCATCACACCGGCAAATATTATTGCCTAATTATTATATCATATTTTTCGGTAAAATCAAGTCTTTTTTTCATTTTATTGATTTTTAGTAAAAAATATGATATACTAACTGTATAAAAACTCAAACAAAAGGAGTGAGAACATGGACGGTAACGGGAACAGTCGATCGGGCAATGGTTATACTAACATAACAGTAGTTCGGATCATGTGTTTGCGCCATGTTCTGAACGAATTTTAAAGTTACTGTCACCATTGTCCGCTTTCACAGTTCGGCAAACGCCGCACGATAGCGCATGGTGGTATTTTTATACCTTTTCGCTGTCACCTTAATTATGATACGGAGGTGTAAAACAATGGAACTCAAAAAAGATACCGAAGAACTTTCCGCAGCCTCTCCGCCGGATTTCAAAGGAGAAATAGTCGAAATAGTAAGAAGCAGTCTTACGCCCATACTTATGCGTAAGCGCTTGCTTGATTATCACGAAAACGACATAGCCGCCGCTATGCCGGATCTGAAAAAAGAGGAACGCAACCGCCTTTACAGTATTCTCGACGCGGAAACGCTTGCAAGTATATTTGAATATTCAGGCGAGTTTTTTGAATATATCGAGGAACTCAACGTCAAAAAAAGAATACTCGTTCTCTCCTGCCTTGATACTCGTACGGTCGTTGAGCAGCTCAACCGCATGAACAAAGCCGAGCGCAATATGCTCATAGACCTGATGGACGACGAGGTAAAGAGAGAGATAAATCTTCTCTGCTCGTTTGATGAGGACGAGATAGGCAGTAAAATGACCACAAACTACGTTTCTATCAGCGCGGGTCTCACCGTTCGCGGCGCGATGAAAGAGCTTATCGCTCAGGCGGCGGAAAACGATAATATTTCAAAAATATACGTCCTTGATGACGACGGGATACTTCTCGGCGCTATCGACTTAAAAGAGCTTATTATAGCGCGCGATACCACCGAGCTGGATTCAATAATCACCACATCTTACCCATACGTTTACGCGGAGGAACAGATAGACGACTGCCTTGAGAGAATAAAAGGATATTCGGAGGATTCTATCCCCGTTCTCGATTCTTCAAGCAGAATGATGGGTATCCTGACCGCGCAGGTAATATCCGAACTCGTTGAAGACGAGCTCGGCGACGACTATGCAAGACTCGCGGGTCTTACCACCGAGGAAGATCTGCACGAGCCGATATTCAAAAGTATATCAAAAAGAATCCCGTGGCTTGCGGTACTTTTGGTGCTCGGAATGGTGGTCTCCGGTGTGGTAGGAATATTTGAAAGCGTCGTCGCGCATCTTGCGGTAATCGTCAGCTTCCAGTCCCTCGTTCTCGGTATGGCGGGTAACGCGGGAACGCAGTCACTTGCAGTCACTATCCGCGTACTCATGGATGAGCAGGTAGACCGCAGACAAAAGCTGTATCTTGTCGGCAAAGAAGCACGCGTTGGACTGTTAAACGGACTCCTTCTCGGAATATGCTCGTTTATACTCGTAGGACTGTATCTTTTGGTGCTGCAAGGCGAAACACCGATGCTCGCCTTTTCGATCTCGGCGTGTACCGGCGCGGCGCTGGTTCTTTCGATGTTCCTCTCGAGTATCGCAGGTACCGCAATACCGATGGCGTTCAAGAAAATGGGAGTAGATCCCGCAGTAGCCTCGGGTCCGCTGATCACCACGGTAAACGACCTTGTCGCGGTTGTATCTTACTACGGACTTTCCTGGCTGCTGCTCATCAATCTGCTCGGAATATAATCATAAACACTAAAAACATTTATATAAAAGAGGTACTCTCAAATGTCAAACACTATAAAGATAGTCACCTTCAATCTCCGAAGTGTGTATGAAACGAAGGATGGGGTAAACAGCTTTATACACCGCGCGGGAATGATTCTCGATAAGATAAACTCCGAGAAGCCGGATATCATCTGCGCGCAGGAAGCGATAGAAAAGCACTTCAAATTTTTTAAGAAGAACCTTACCGATTACATGGTGATATATAACGGCAGAAAAGATAATTTCCGCGGAGAGGGACTTGCGCTGCTTATCAGACGTGAATCTCTTGATCTTGTAGGTCTGGAAGCGTTTTGGCTTTCCCCGACTCCGTACGTTCCCGGTTCAAAATATGAAGATCAGAGTGCGTGCTCGAGAATCTGCCAGGTAGGTACGCTTCAGATTGCTGAGGGTACTACGCGTTTTTACGTTTATAACGTCCATCTCGACCATATGCGCGAATATGCGAGAGTAAAAGGCATCGCACAGGTGCTTGAGCGTATCAAGGAAGACCGTCAAAAATACGACTTCCCGCTTTTCCTGCTCGGAGATTTCAACGACACGCCCGAGTCCGAAACTGTCAAAATCTGCAAAGAATTCAAGGACGTAGAGCTCGTTGATACTACGAAGGACAGCGGTCATACCTTCCACCGATACGGAAACCCGGAGAAATTCCAGAAGATTGACTACATATTCATTGATAAAGCTACCTCTGCAAAAGTAAAATCGATGGAGGTTTGGAACGACGAGCTCAACGGAATATATCTGTCCGACCACTATCCGATATGCGTTACGGTAGAACTTGACTAAAGGAGACTGTTTATGGAAACCAAGAATATAAAAGTTAAAAATTCCGACCGTGAGATAGAAGTATCTGCCGATAAGGTAAAAGACGGTACCGTGTTTTACGACGTACGTAAAGAACCGTTTGAGCTTTACGGTCTTTACAATCCAAAAACCGAGCCGGAGTTCAAGCGTATGCCGGACGAAGCGGCGGCAAAGGTAAGCGGAAACATTTCGTATTTAGCGCGCCACACAAGCGGCGGCCGCGTTAGATTTTCAACCGATTCGGAATTTATAAATATCCGCGCGTATATGTATTCTATCGACAAAATGGCGCATTTTCCGCTCACGGGAAGCGCGGGATTCTCGCTTTACATAGACACTCCCGACCTCGGCGGATGCGGGGACAGTAAATTCGTCAAAACCTTTGTCCCTCCGTTTGATATATCAGACGGATATACCGGAAGAATAGAGTTTGGCTCGAAAAAACTGCGCTATATAACCATATACTTTCCCACTTACAGCGGAGTGTCCGATCTGTTCGTCGGGGTAAGTGAGGACGCCGTTATCGGTGAGGGAATGAAATACAGAGACGTCGCGCCGACCGTTTATTACGGAAGCTCTATTACACAGGGCGGATGCGTCTGCCAACCCGGAAATACGTACCAGGCTATTATCAGCCGCCGTCTCGGAATGGATTTTATAAACCTCGGTTTTTCCGGATCCGCCAAAGGCGAGGACGCGATGGCGGAGTATCTCGCGGGGCTTGATATGTCCGCGTTCGTTTCTGCGTACGACCATAACAACAACGTACAGGGGCTTGAAGAAACTCACTATAAGCTTTACCGTCGGATAAGAGACGCTCACCCGGATATTCCGTATATTATTCTTTCCCGCGCGGACTTTGACGCAAATTATAACGAAAGCATTCTCCGCCGCGACGTGATATACAAAACCTATATCACCGCAAGAAACGAAGGAGATACGAACGTCTACTTTATTGACGGCGCAGGAATTTTCCGCGGAAGATACGAGGACGCCTGTACGATGGACGGAGTTCATTTCAACGACCTCGGATTTATGCTTACCGCCGACTCGGTTGAAGCCGAGCTCCGCCGTTCGATGCAAATAAAGCCTTTTTAAGTTTAAGTAAAAAAGAGTTTTGCTTTTCAGCAAGACTCTTTTTTCTGATTTATAACTCTGCTTATGCTCCTCTAAAAAATCAATTGATCTTTTGTATTATTGCGATTTGATGAAATAAAACACCATATAAAATGTAATATTTATCTCTAAAACTATTGACTGAATTCGGCAATCATGGTATAATATTTTTGTCAATTTTTGGCTAATTTTGTCAAAAATAAATTATTATAGACGGTTCTTCAAAAGGCTGACATACGTTATTTTTATATTGTTCGTATCGTTTTTGCCGCAAACTGCTGTTTGTGTCGAGTGATCCGGAATATGATAACAGAGAGGAGCTCAGATGAATTGTTCGGAACCTCTTGTGAGTGTGATCGTCGCTACGTATCGCAGGGAAGATTCTCTTCGTGAAGCGCTCGAATCACTGCTTTGTCAAAGTTATAAAAATATAGAAATTATAGTGGTAGACGACAACGACGATAAAGTTTGGAACGAAAATATCCGTCGATGTATAGCTGAGTTTTCGCGCAGTGAAATAAAAATCAAATATATAGAGAATCATCCGCATCTCGGTTCTGCAGCAACAAGAAACGCCGGGATCGCAGCGGCAGAGGGTGAGTATATTACTTTCCTTGACGATGATGACGTATATCTTCCGAATAAGATACTGTTACAGTTAAATCATATGCTTGATAGCGGATCTGATTACTCGGTAACTGACCTGTATCTTTATAGTGAATGCGGAAAGCTGTGCGACGTACGCAAAAGAGATTACCTACCGTCAAATTCTCCCACGGATCTTATGAGGTATCATTTGATGCATCATATAACCGGGACTGACGTGATAATGTTCAGACGTGAATATCTTATCAAAACGGGCGGCTTTGGCGATCGGGACTCGGGTGATGAATTTTATCTTATGTGCCGAGCAATAGACGGCGGGGGAATATTTTCTTATCTTCCCGGCTGCTGGGTTAAAGCGGTTGTGCATCCCGGTAATGCCGGAAATCTTTCAAGCGGGCGCACGAAACTGCTGGGAGAAAAGGCGCTTTATGATTTCAAAAAGAGGTATTTTGAAAATTATGATCGAAATACCGTCAGATATATAAAAATGAGGCACTACGCAACTTTGGCGTTTACGTATTTGCGTATGAGGCATCCTGTCGGGTTTGTTTTCAATTCATTGTTGGCGTTGGCTATGCATCCGAGCGGATGTCTTAATTTGTTTTTAGACAGAATAAACGCGTCAAAACGGGTTGGTGACAAATAATGAAGATCTTGTTTCTATGCGGAGTTTTCGGAGAAGAAAGTTACGCTGAGGTAATAGAGCATTCACGCGGAGGAGTTGAGTTTTCCGCAAATATTCTCGAGGAGAGATTGATCTGCGGATTTTACGGCGCAGGTTACGATACCGACGTGATTTCAGCGCCTTATATCGGGGCCTATCCGATGCGGAGCGACGTTTTTTATTTTAAAGGTTTTTCAAAAGATAACGGCGATTATAAATACGTTAAATTCAATAACGTGTGGGGAATACGCAATTTCTCGCGAGCTACAGCGGCGAAAAGAGCATTGTCGGATTTTATTTCTCTCAAGGGCGAAAAACTGATCGTTATCTACGGTGCCCATACTCCGTTTTTGGATGCGGCGGCGTACGCAAAGAAAAAGGATCCGTCACTGAAGGTATGTCTTTACGTTCCTGATTTACCGCAGTATATGAATCTTAATGCATCCAAAAGCCTTGTTTATACTTTGGCTAAAAAATTTGATATACGCAAGATGTACGGACTTATGCGCTACGTTGACAGTTTCGTATTGCTCACAGAGCAAATGAAAGATATGCTTCCAATAGCGGATAAGCCGTATTTTGTGGCAGAGGGCGTTCTTTCAGACGAGAGTTACGGCACAAACGAGATAAAACGTGACGACTGCGAAAAACGCGTGGTTTATACGGGAAAATTAAATGAAAAGTTCGGTGTGAAGGCACTTGTTGATTCTTTTGAATATATTTCTGACCCCGATTTTCGCCTTATCCTTTGCGGGCGCGGAGACTGTGACCGTTATGCCGCGGATGCGTCAGGGCGGGACGGCCGCATAATCAGTTTGGGGCAGGTGTCTCCTGATGAGGCAAAGCAAATACAACTTGGCGCGGACGTGCTCGTAAATCCGAGACCGAACGTGGGGGAATACACAAAATATTCTTTTCCGTCAAAGACTGTTGAGTACCTTTTGACCGGGAAATCGGTGGTCTCATATATGCTTGACGGTATGCCGGGAGAGTATTCGAATTTTATTTACGAGATCAAAACGGAAGAAAATCCTGCTTCGGTGATCGCTCGTACGATAACCGAAGCATACCGCGACTCGGAAGAAAACAAAATCAAAAAATCACGCGCGTTTCGCGCTTATGCAAAAACTAAACTTGACGCAAAGAAAATTGCGGAATCTATCGTGTCAATGAACGGATAAACGATAATATGGTACACTTGTTACTTGGGGTTCCCGTATTGCTTTCCGCTGTAGGACATAAGAATAAAGCTGCAAGAGCATTTTCTTTTGTTTGGCTTTTTCTGTTTGCCGCTCTGCGGTACTTATACGGCAATGATTACAGAGGATACCAAAGCTGGTATCTGCATATAAAAAACGGAGGCGCTTCGCCGTATGACGGAGAGCCTTTGTTTACGTTACTCAATGTAATCTCGCCGTCATATTTTTTGCTCGTGGCTTTAGTGAGTGCTATTTTTGTATTTTCGATATATCGCTTGGCAGAAAGGGAACTAAAAGATCTTGCTTTTGCTGTGGCGGTGTTTATTTTCTGTGTAAATCCGTATCTGTTTTTGATGAATCTGTCGGCGGTGCGACAGTCGCTCGCTACTGCTGTTTTTGTTATAGCGGTTGAGTATGCGATAAAGCGCAAACCGATACACTATGCGATTTTGATATTTATCGCGTCTCTATTTCATAGAAGCGCACTTATCCTTTTTCCTGTTTATTTCGTGGCAGTTCCCAAAAGGGTCAAGCCGAGAACGTGTTTTGTTATAATCGCGCTGTTGGCAGCGGCTATGATTTTCTTTGATATACAGGGAATATCAGAGGCTGTGGCGATCCTATTCGGAGACGGAGGATACCTTCATCACGTATCCGGCGGGCTCGGTAATTCGCTGAGGGCAACTTTGCTTACGTCTGTTTATTTCGTTTATCTGATAATTAATCTTGATAAAACAGACGGGAAGACCGCGGCGTATACCAAAATATATCTTATTGCCATTATCTGCGGTATTCTCGCTTACAGAGTGTCGATGTTTACCCGAATACAAATGTACTTTGACGTTTTTTCGGTAGTAGCTTTGCCGTCTTTATTTATGAAAAACGCAAAGCAAAAGATAATCGCGGGCGGTAACGTGGAGGCAAAAAGTGTTATCTTTGCGATAATGAATAAGTATATTCTTCCGTGTCTTATCGTGCTGATATATCTCTTCAGATATTATTCGTTTTTTACAAATCCCGATTGGTTGCGTTTTCATAACTACCGTTCTTTGTTTGAATTGCTTTGACGTTGGAGGCGGATATGCGTATACTTCACATAAATTCGGTCCCGTACGGGAGCACGGGAAATATAATGTTTTCTCTTGCCGACTATATGAAGGCAAACGGTCATACTGCCTACGCTACCGCGGGATTTACTTTCACTGACTGCAAGCGAAATGACTTTTTTATAACAAGCGGGATTTTTGAAAAATTCTTTCATAAGCAGATGGCGTATCTGACGGGCAAAGCCGGCTTTTATTCGGTCGGCGCGACAAAACGGTTGCTCCGCTTTATCGACTTGTTTTCTCCAGACGTGATACACCTGCATAATCTGCATTGCTGGTTTGTAAACGTTCCGCTGCTTTTTAGTTATATCAAGGAAAAAGAGATTCCCGTGGTCTGGACGCTTCACGATGCGTGGCCGTTTACGGGACACTGCGCTCATTTTGACGGAGTTTCATGCGAGGGATGGAAGATCGGCTGTGGGAACTGTCCGCAGACGGGAGAATATCCTGCGAGTTTAATTGACGTTTCAAAAGAGATGTACGTGAGAAAAAAAGAGCTGTTTTCAGGCATCAAAAATATGAACGTCGTTACTCCGTCAAATTGGCTTTGCGAGAGGGTAAAAGAATCCTTCCTTTCGGATTACCCGGTGACCGTGATAAACAACTCGGTTGACACGGATACGTTTAAGCCTAAAACGAGCGATTTCAGAGCGAGATACGGGATTGGTGCAAAATGGATGATCCTCGGAGTGTCTGACGGATGGAGCCAAAAGAAAGGACTTGACGTTTTTATCGAGCTTGCGCGTAGATTTGACGACAGATATGCGATAGTTTTGGTCGGGACTGATAAAAATACCGAAAAGACTCTCCCGGGAAATATTATTTCTATCAGAAAAACTGCGGACAGAGATACGCTTGCAGAAATATATTCAGCCGCAGACGTGTTCGTAAATCCTACGAAAGAGGACACGTTTCCGACCGTCAATATAGAGGCATTAGCGTCGGGTACTCCGATAGTTACCTTTAACAGCGGCGGAAGTCCTGAAATAATTGACGAAAACTGCGGAATTAGCGTAGATAAAAACGACGTAGACGCGCTTGAAGCGGCAATAACACAAGTTTTGCGCGACCGACCGTTTTCATCTGACAATTGCGTTATACGGGCGAAAACTTTTTCAAAGGATAAATTTTTCAAAAGCTATGTAAGACTTTACGAAATTGCGGCGGAGAGTAGATATGACCGAGCTCCAAAAGAAAGAACTTGAACTTCTCAGACAGTTTATACTTGTGTGCGATAAGCTGTCGCTAAAATACTTTCTCGTGTGCGGAAGCGCGCTCGGCGCTGTGAAATACGGCGGTTTTATTCCGTGGGACGACGATATTGACGTAGCTATGCCGAGGCGCGATTACGACGTGTTTATCGAGAGGGCACAGGCGCTTTTACCGCAGAATATATTTTTGCAAAATTATAAAACCGACGTGGAATATCCGCATATATACGCAAAACTGCGTGACTCTGATACCGCGTATATAGAAAGCTCTGCCGCCGCGCTTGATATAAATCACGGAGTTTTTATTGACGTGTTTCCTCTTGACGGCTATCCCGCTGAAAAGAAAGAGCAGAGAGAATTTGAAAGTCGTAAAAGAAGATACGAAAGAGAGATAAATACGGCATTTTTGCCACCGAAGCCGTTTGCCGGCAGGGTGAGATACCGTATAAAAAAGCTTCTCGGATACGGCAGGGATAGTTATAAAAATGCCGAGAGGTATGAAGATCTTATCAAAAAATATTCTTCGGATTTAACGGGATACCTGTGCAGTCACGGAGGACGGCAGGGTAAACTCGACTGTTTTAAGCGAGAGATTTACGGTGACGGTGCTGAGGCTTATTTTGAGGGGGTTTTAGTACGCGTCCCGCTTGAGTATGATGCGTATCTTACTCAAAAATACGGAGATTGGCGTGCCGATCTTCCGCAAAATGAACGTCAAGGACATCACTGTTTTACCGTGTGCGATACCGAAAATTCTTATGCGGACTACACCGAGGGCGGGCGTGGGATGAAGATAGCGTTTCTATCGAACTATTTTAATCATCATCAGAAGGAGCTATCGGACGCGCTTTACTCTATTACCGGCGGGAATTACAGATTTATCTCTACCGGTAAAATGAAAGAAGAACGCTATGCACTCGGATACGGGCGCGAGTCTGTGCCGGAATACGTAGTCGAAATAAATGAGAATAACTCAGGCGTCGTACAGAATTTTATAGACGACGCGGACGTCGTGATATTCGGCTCTGCGCCCGAATATTTACTGAAAAACCGCAAAAAACGCAGCAAAATGATATTCAGGTACTTTGAACGTCCGTTCAAATCCGGGATAAATCCTCTTGGATATTTACCGAGATTTGTACTGTGGCACATAAGAAATCCTCGTAAAAAACCGATATATCTTTTGTCGGCGGGCGGATTTTCGGCGGGAGATTACAGCAAATTTTTGTTGTTCAAAAGCAAAGCCTACAAATGGGGATATTTTCCCGAAACCGTCAGGTATGAAAATACCGACCGATTGTTTACGGCAAAAAATCCCACAAAAATTCTATGGGCAGGAAGATTTATTCCGTTTAAACATCCCGAGGCGGTGGTCGAAGTTGCGCGCAGACTAAAATCCGACGGGTATGATTTTGAAATAGAAATGGTCGGAAACGGTGCGATGCTTGAATCTATTCAAAATAGCGTAAAAGATAACGCGCTTGAGAACATAATCACCCTTTGCGGCGCGATGACCCCGCAAAAAGTCAGGAAACATATGGAAACCGCGGGGATATTCTTGCTTACGTCTGACAAAGGAGAGGGCTGGGGCGCGGTAGTCGGTGAGGCGATGAACAGCGGATGCGCTGTGATCGCGAGTCACGAAGCCGGCTCTGTTCCGTTTCTGATACAAGACGGAGAGAACGGTGCGGTCTATCAAAGCGGGAACGTCGATATGCTTTGCGAAAAGGTAAAAGAACTGCTTGACGACAGAGAACTTGAGCGGAGACTCGGACTTGCGGCGTACCACACGTTAACCGACAGTTGGAACGCACGAGAGGCGGCAAAGCGGTTGATTAAACTCGCGAGAGTTCTTGACCGAAAACGTAGAAACAGCTTTCCTTTTAGCGACGGACCTTGCAGTAAAGCAGAATTTATTAGCGACAGGTGGGAAAAACGGTGAAAGATCTTATCTCGGTGATAGTACCGCTTTATAACTCGGAGAAGTGGATCGCGGAGTGTTGTGAGTCTGTGCTTTCTCAGAGTTACGAAAACACGGAGCTTATACTTATAAACGACGGCTCATCCGACTCAAGCGGTGAGATTATAGAGAACATCGCTTTGCACGACGAGAGGGTAAAGATTATAAATATCGAGCACTCGGGTGTGAGCTGCGCGCGTAACGCCGGACTTGATGCGGCGGCAGGAGAATACATAGCTTTTCTTGATTCTGACGACACGCTCGAGCGGGAAGCGCTTTCGGTTATGCATCGACTTTGCAAAGAATCTGATGCGGATATTGCGGTATGTGCGAAGATGGAAATCTCGCCGGACGGGCGCATAGAAGTGCGCGAATTTCCGATGCCGTATGAGACTTGGCTTGGTAATGACGGGCTGAAAGCATCGCTTTCCGACCATCCTGCGACTTATTCCGTATGGGGAAAGCTCTACCGAAAAGAGCTTATAAAAGACGTTCGTTTTACTCAAGGCAGGCAAGCGCACGAAGACAGCTTTTTCGTGTTTCAGTGTATGTTAAAACAGCCGAAAGTTGTGGTAAGCAGTACCATGGTATTAAATTACAGAGTGCGTGGCAACAGTTTGTCCCACGCAGAGGACGCGAGTAAAGTCGACGACATTCTGTATTTTGCAAACGAAAAGGAACGGATAGTAAAAGCTAAATTTCCCGAATTTTCGGATTTAGCCGAAAACGTAAAAATAAAAGCAAATATGTCCGCGCTCGGAGTTCTTATGCGAATATCGCACACCGACGTAAGAGTACGTGAACGTGAATGCATAAAAACGGTAACGGAACTAAAACGGTACTTTATTCCGATTAACAGAAAAGAACGGAGATTCTTTTTTATCGTATGTCACCGTTTATATTTTCCGTTTAAATTCTTGTTTGGATTTTTCAGAAAAATAAAGAGGAGCTTGTTAAAATGAAAGGTGAAACGGATAAAATAAAACTCGGTGCGCTTTTGTCCTACGTGTCGGTAGCCATAAATATTTTATCCGGCCTCGTGTACAGCCCGTTTATAATAAAAAGCGTCGGAAAGAGCGAGTACGCGATATTCGTTCTCGTTAATTCTCTCGTCTCTCTTTTCTTGATAGATTTCGGACTCGGAGCTACTGCTTTGCGATTTTTGTCAAAATATCGCGCGGAGGGTGCTGATGACAAGATAAACGCGTTTCTCGCCTGCATATACAGGCTTTATCTCGCGATTGATGTCCTCATAATCGCGGCGTTCACGGTAACGTTTTTCTCGCTTGACTATATTTATCCGACTCTTTCGGAGGGAGAGCTTTCCGCACTCAAGAGCGCGTTTGCCGTTGCCGCCGCGTTCAGCACGCTGAATTTTCCGTTTTCTGCTCTGGGGGGAGTACTTACCGCGTATTCAGAATTTGTGCATATAAAGCTTGCGGATATTTTCCATCGTGTGGCGAGTCTTGCGCTTGTGTTTACTGCGCTTTCGTGCGGCGGCGGGGTCGTTTCTGTCGTTTTGATAAACGGTGTTTGCTCCACCATCGTTACAGTGTATAAATTTGTGACGGTAAAAAGAAAAACTAAAGCAAAAGCGGATTTTGCTTACCGTGACCGTGAAACCTACCGCGAGATAATCTCATTTTCGGCGTGGTCGGCTGTTTCTTCTCTTTCACAGCGGCTTATATTCAATATAACTCCGTCAATCCTCGGTGCTTTTTGCGGTGCTGACGATATAGCGGTGTTCGGTGTGATAACGGCTATTGAGAGCTACACCTACGTCGTTACAAACGCAATACACGGACTTTTTCTGCCACGCGTTTCAAAAATATATACCGAGCCTGAACCGGAGAAAAATCTGTCAATTCTGATGCTTTCGGTAGGCAGATTTCAGTATATCATAAACGGACTTGTCGTAGCGGTGTTCGCGGCAGTAGGTACTGAATTTATCCGACTTTGGGTTGGAGAAGGGTATGGCGGTGCATATATCGGAGTTATATTGGTAACTCTACCCGGATTGCTTTTTAATTCCTTGCATATCGCGACGACCGCGCTGTCGGTAACTCACAGGGTACATCTTTACGCTTTGATAAACGTTTTTACAGGAGTTATAAACGTTGCTTTATCTCTGGCTCTTTCTCCGCGATACGGGGCTGTCGGAGCGTGCGTGTCTATCGCAGTGGCATATCTTTTCAGAACTGCCGCGCTGAATTTCATTTGCGTAAAATTTCTTAAACTCGATATGCTTGCTTTTTCTAAAAACTGCTATCTTACTCTCACTCCGCCTATATTTATTTCTGCGGCGGCAGGTATTATGCTGTCGGGGACTTTTTCTTTCGGCTGGGGCGGATTTATAATAAAAGCGGCGTTTACAGTACTTATTTTTATGGTGTTTACGCTGATTTTTGATGCGGGAACGAGAAAAAAACTGCGCGAGATTTGCGCTAAAAAACGGTGAGTCTATATGAAAAAGATTTTTATTGACGCATATACGAAAATGAATCTCGGAGACGATATGTTCCTGCTTTCGCTTGTCAGGCGGTACCCGAATACTCAATTTTTCGTAAAAGCGGAGGAAAAACACGCCGCCGCATATTCAGACGAGAAAAATCTGACGGTGCTTGAAGCTCGGAAAAAGAACCGTATTTTAAAACAGCTCGAATATAGATTTAAGTACGACGGGTACGTTAAACTCGGGGGCTCGATATTTATGGAAAGGCCTAACGAAAAATCGCGTGCCCCTCTGCCGCGTTTTGTATCGAAAGTATTTAACCGCAATAAATTCGTTATCGGAGCAAATTTCGGTCCGTATTATACCGATAATTTCCTCGAGCGGGCAAAGGCGAGCTTTTACGGTTACAGAGGAGTCAGTTTCAGAGACACGTATTCTGCTGAATTGTTTTCTGAATTTGAGAATATAACAAAAGCGCCCGACATACTTTTCGGATACGCAAATTATCCCGAATATAACGCCGGAAACGGCGTCGGGATAAGCGTTATAGCGCCGGAAAACAAATTAACGGTAGACAAATATGCCGATAGGTATTATAATATAATTGTCGAAATATGCGAGATTTTGATCTCCCGCAAAATCCCTGTTACCTTGTTCGGCTTTTGCGAGTTTGAAGGGGACGGCGAGGCGATTGATCGCATTTTGAAAATGCTAAGTAATCCATCGGCGGTGAAAACTTCGGTATATCGCGGAGACGTTGACAGCTTTTTGAGAGAGATAAACGGGTGCGAGAGTATTATCGCTTCGCGTTTTCATGCGTCGGTGATAGGAATGACTATGAAAAAGAAGGTCTATCCGATAATATACAGCCCGAAACAGACGAATATGCTCAAAGATATTTCCTTTGGCGGAGCTGTTTTTGATATGTACGGCGGTTATTTTCCCTCAGCCGAGAGTGTTGTAGACGAGTGCTTTTCTGACAGATCGGTGACTTGTACCGATGCTTTTGCGTCCGACTCGGAGAAGCAGTTTTGCGCTATGGACAAGTTTATAAACTGAAAGATAACGTCAACAGTGCATTTAGCTTCCGTTGTGTCATACTGAGCGAAGACCCATAAAGGAGATTCCGCCTGACGGCGCCCTCTCTTCGGTCGGGTTCGAGTCGAATGATCGAAGATCATTCTCCCTCAGAATGACACCTTTATGGGTCGTAGTCGAAGTATCTCGGACAAGAGTACCCAAAAAATTATCATGAACAAACTAATGTAAAAAATACAAGAGGTAAACTATGAGTTTCTTTAAAAATCAGACGCTTTTGATTACGGGTGGTACGGGATCTTTCGGAAACGTGGTGCTGAAAAGATTTCTCCATACTGATATAGGTGAGATACGTATTTTCTCGCGCGATGAAAAGAAACAGGACGATATGAGGCACGAGCTTGAGGCTACGTCTCCCGAATTTGCACACAAGGTCAAGTTTTATATAGGCGACGTGCGTGATGCGGAAGCGGTGCGCGGCGCGGTTTACGGCGCTGACCATATCTTTCACGCGGCGGCATTAAAGCAGGTACCCTCTTGTGAAAAATTCCCGACAGAAGCGGTAAAGACCAACGTTTTGGGTACTGAAAATCTGCTTTCTGCGGCAATCGAATATGAAGTTAAAACGGCGGTATGTCTTTCAACAGACAAGGCGGTGTATCCCGTAAACGCGATGGGACTCTCCAAGGCTATGATGGAAAAGGTAGCAATGGCAAAGGCGCAGTCGGTGAAAAAAAGCAAGACGAAAATCTGCTGTACCCGATACGGAAACGTTTTGTGCAGCCGCGGATCGGTGATTCCTCTGTGGATATCGCAGATTAAAAATTCGCAACCGATAACCGTTACCGATCCTACTATGACGAGATTCGTGATGTCTCTTGAGGATGCGGTTGATCTCGTAATGTTCGCGATAGAGCACGGTGAAAACGGAGATATACTTATCCAGAAGGCTCCTGCGAGCACCTTGAAAACCATGGCAGACGCAGTATCGTCGATATTCGCGCCTGATACCGAGATAAAATTAATAGACGTGCGTGGTGGAGAAAAACTGCACGAAACTCTGCTCACCGAGGAAGAATACAGAAAATCAGTGGATATGGGTGAGTTTTACCGCGTCCCGCTTGAGTTTTCAGACGGATTTTCCTGCGGAGAGAGTGGTAGATACGACTCAAACAGAGTAAGACTTTTAGGTGCAGAAGAACTCAAAGAAAAGCTCCTGTCGCTTGATTACATACAAAAAGAACTTGCGGATTTTGAAACTGGAGTCCGCGTATGAAGATCCTTATAACCGGCGCGGCAGGATTTTTGGGAAAGAATCTCACAGCGGCGCTTGAGTGTATAAAAAACGGAACGGATAAGGAAAATGCAGATCTTCAAATAGACGATCTGTATCACTGTGACAAGGGGTACGGGCACGAAACCCTTGAACTTGCCTGCCGCGAGTGCGATTTCGTATTCCATTTTGCGGGAGTCAACAGAACGGACGACACAAAAGAGTTTTTTGAAGGTAACGCGGGTTTCACCCGCGAGCTCGTATGCGCTCTTTTGAGGGCGAAAAACAACTGTCCTATAGTTTTCGCAAGCTCGGAAAAGGCGGAGAATGCTGGCTCCGATTACGGAATCAGTAAGCGCGAAGCGGAGGATATATTGCGCGAGTATTCGGACTCTTGCGGTGCGAACGTGATGATATACAGATTCCCTCACGTCTTCGGAAAATGGTGCAGAGCGAACTATAATTCCGCAGTTGCTACTTTTTGCTATAACACGGCGCGCTCTCATCCGATAGATATAATCGAGCCGGACAAAGAGCTAAATTTGGTTTACATAGACGATCTTATAAAAGAAATGATCTCGGCGCTATACGGACGCAGAGGTGACGGAGCTTTCTGCACGGTTTCGCCCGTGTATCAAGCATCTGTCGGAGAGATAGCGGATGCAGTACGCAGATTTGATGAAAACGTCAGATCGCTTAAAAATTTGTCCTATTTTTCGTCTGAATTTGAAAAGAAACTGTTTTCGACCTATCTGTCCTATCTTCCGCCGGAATCGGTTACTGTTCCGATTTTTCCAAAGGCTGACGAAAGAGGCAGTTTTACGGAATTACTGCACGGAAACGTGTCTGGACTCGTCAGTCTGAACGTGATAAATCCGGGACGTTCAAAGGGCGGTCATTGGCACAACTCAAAGTGCGAGGTGTTTATACCTGTCTGCGGAGAGGGAGTAGTGCGGCAACGGAGAATCGGAGACGGGAGAGTATACGAGACGAAAATTGACGCAAAAAATCCCGCCGCGGTGTATATTCTCCCGGGATATACTCACAGTATAAGCAATCTCTCTTCTGACAGTGAGCTTGCCGTGCTTATATGGGCAAACGAGGAGTATGATCCGACAAATACGGATACTTACAAAGAAGACGTTTGAGGTTAGTGTAATGATAAACGATTATAAAAACGTGTCTTTTGAAAACAACGGAAAGCTGAAACTTCTTATCATAGCGGGAACGAGACCCGAGGTGATCAGACTTTCCCGCATTATAGAAAAATGCAGAAAATATTTTGACTGTATTCTTGCCCATACAGGGCAGAATTACGACAGAATGCTTTGCGACGTTTTCTTTGAAGAACTCGGGATAGGCGCGCCCGACGTTTATATGAACGCGGTAGGAGCCGACCTCGGAGAGACGGTGGGGAATATTATAAACCATTCCTATAAACTGATGACAGAGATTCGCCCCGACGCGCTTTTAGTGCTTGGTGATACCAATTCGTGCCTGTCGGCAATATCAGCAAAGAGACTGCATATCCCGATATTCCATATGGAAGCGGGAAACAGATGCAAAGACGAGCGCCTCCCCGAGGAGACGAACAGGCGGATAGTTGACGTTATATCCGACGTTAACATGGCTTATTCGGAGCACGCAAGGCGTTTTCTTTTAGGGTGCGGGTGCAGGGAGGAGTACACCTTCGTTGTAGGTTCCCCTATGTACGAGGTGCTTTCCCATAATTTTGAAAAGATACAAAAGAGCGATATACTGACCGAGCTTGGACTGAATCGAGAAGGTTATATTCTGCTGTCTGCTCATCGGGAAGAAAACGTGGATGATGAAAAATCCTTGCGTACTTTGATCGAATCTGTCGGGGTGACTGCGGAAAAATACCGAGTTCCCGTACTGTATTCCTGCCATCCGAGAAGCGCGAAGCGGATAAAGGAATTCGGCGTGCAGATTCCCGGAAATTTTATCGTGCACGAGCCGTTCGGATTTCACAGCTATAATAACTTACAGATGAACGCACTGGCCGTTCTGTCTGACAGCGGAACTCTGCCAGAAGAAGCGGACTTTTTCTCGTCTGTCGAGTATCCGGTCGCGGCGGTCAGCTTGAGAAGCTCAAGCGAGCGTCCCGAGGCGATAGATTCGGGAGTGTTTCAGCTTGCGGGAACGGGAGAACTTGCGGTGCTTCGCGCGACAGAGCTTGCGCTTGAAATGAAAAGAGCAGGTGAGTGTACCGATCCCGTGGAGTTTTACCGCAGCGATAACGTGTCCTCAAAGGTAGTCAAGATAATACAGGGGTACACCGAGACAATAAACGATATGGTATGGAGAAAGAAAAATGACTGAGAAGAAAATTGCTTTCGGATACGAGATGAATTTCGCATATCTCGTGAAGCTGTGTTGGCGCAGGGGATTGATAATTTTAATTTGTACCGCTTTGACGTGTGTTTTGGCAGTGTCTTACGCTGCGTTGCTCGTGCCTGACAGATATTCTTCCACGGTTAAGTTCTACGTTAACAACAGCTTTCCCGGAGACAAAGAAGAATCAATAAGCTCAAGCGAGATACTCGCGGCAGGCGAACTGCTGGACGTTTACATAGTAATTCTCAAGTCAGAGCCTACGCTTGAACGCATTGCAGAAAGCTCTGCACTTGACGTTAGCGTAAAAAAGTTAGAGAGAATGATAAGCGCGGCGTCTGTGGACGGCACGGAGGTGTTTTCGGTTACCGTTAAAGCTGAAAGTGCCGAAACTTCACAAAAAATCGCGCACGCCGTTACCGAAGTGCTTCCCGACAGAATCGCGGAAGTGGTTGAGGGAAGTTCGGTAAAATTAGTCCAAGGCGCGGCTAATCCGGGAGAAAAAACATCTTCGGGAATATTTAAATATGCCGCCATCGGAGCTGTCGCAGGAATTATTCTTTCCTCGGCCGCGGTGGTTATTTACGACGTATTTGACAGAACACTGAAAGATGAAAAACAACTGAAAACCTTCGGATGCTCCGTGCTTGCGCGGGTGAGTACACGCAAAAAGAACTCTGCCGCAGAGTACAGAAAAGCGGCAGATCTGATACGCGTGAAAGAAACGAAGGTGATCGGTGTTACCGATCTTGAAATCGCTTATTCGCTCAAAGATGCGCTGTACGATTTCGGCGAGGATGTCGAGATAGTCGACGCCCGCACGATTACGGGAGAAAAAACGGTTTCACTTTCAAATGACGGTTATTCTGTTATGATATTACCGCACGATTCACTGTTTGCGGCGAAGGAAACGGACGGTGTGATCGTTCCCATAACTTACGGCAAAACCCGCGCAGACGATCTTGAGGAACTTGTAGACAGGATGTCTTTTTCAAGTATAGAACTGCTCGGATTCGTCACTTTTGACAAATAGTAAACAGCAAAATTGGAGATGCCTACAAAATCAAGTCGGCATCTCCTCTTTTTTTCTTAAAAGTGTTGACAAACAATACTATGTGGTGTATAGTATTATGTGAAAGGGGGTATTGCCTTGGACATACAACTTAAACGCGGACTGCTTGACGTTTGCGTTCTTGCGGCGATAAAAAACGAGGATTCATACGGTTATCAGATAATAAAAGATATGAAGCCTTACGTTGATATATCTGAATCTACCTTGTATCCCATTTTGCGCCGTCTTGAAGCGGCGGAATGTCTTACCGTCCGCTCTGCAGAGCATAACGGACGCCTCAGGAAATACTATCATATAACCGAAGCGGGACGAAAGCGTATTTCCGAATTTAAAGAAGAATGGCAGGAAATAATGTCTATTTACAATTTTGTTATCAGAGGTGAAGAGAATGAATAAAGCACAATTTCTTGGTGAGATCAAACGGCGCCTGCGCCATTTATCCGAGGATGATATAAAACCCTCGCTTGATTACTATGAGGAGATGATTGACGATTATATAGAGAACGGAATGTCGCCCGAGGAGGCGGTGGCGGAAATGGGGACGGTGGATGAGGCAGTTGCTCATATACTGTCCGAAATGTCGGGAGAAGAACTGAAAGACAGGCGGCCTCTCTGCGCGCGGGAGATCGTTATACTGGTTTTTGCATCTCCGTTTATTTTGATCTTCGCTTCTGTCGCTTTGACGCTGATAATCAGCGTGTGGGCGGTGATCTTGTCTCTGTATGCGGCTGATCTCTCTTTTGCCGTGGCGGCGATTGCAGGAGCGGTTGTCGGAGGCGCGAGTGTTATAGCGGGAAAAGCGCTTGAGGCTGTCGCTTCATTTGGCACGGCGCTCGTGTTCTTGGGACTTTCGATACTTCTGTTCCTTGCACTTTATAAGCTGACGGTACTGTTCGCAAAATTCAACAAATTTATTTTTAAGAAAACAGGTTTACTTTTTACAAGAAGGAGGAAAAATTGATGAAAAAAAGAAAAAGTACGGTTATATTTATTGCACTTATATGCATAATTGCAGGATGTATCATGGCGTTTTCTGCGTTTGCGATGTCCGGTTTTGAGCTCGGAAAGATCAAGATAGGCGATACTCTTACTTACACCGTTGATCTTGAAACGGTTGACTGGGGACCGGAGAGAACCTTTGCGGAGCTTTACGTTGACTGCACCTTGAGCAACGTAAGATTTGAGATCGCATCGGACGGAATATTCAGGCTGGAATATTCAGAGATAGAAGGTGTCGAAGTAGACGTGGAGATAGACGATTTTACGTGGAGGATAACCGAGAAGGACGATCGAGGATGGTCACAGAAAATCGGTGTTTTCGACAGTTCTTTGCCGTGGATGACTGTTTATCTCCCCGAGGGAAATCACGGTAATGTACACGTTAAAACAGTCAGCGGTAACATTCACTCTCTGAAAGAAGAATATATTTTTATGGCACTTGATGCATCAAGCGTCAGTGGTGATGTTTCTGTGCTTAATCCTATACTTGCAGAGATTAAAGTTGAGACGGTAAGCGGTGATATTTCGGTAGACGGTGTTAACAATCCGGCTACTTTAGGTAAGAGGGGTTATGTTGATCAACTGGGCCGCGTGAAATTTAACACCACAAGCGGAGACGTGTACTTTGCCGATACCGTGGTGCACGGAGGTGACGGATTTACCGTAGATACCGTAAGCGGTAATGTTGAGATGTCGTCTGTTACCTGTCGCGGAGGCGGCAATTTTGATAACCATTTCATAGAAACTACAAGTGGCAATATAACATTGAAAAATATGAGCTTCTCCAGAATGCATACAGAGAGCGCAAGCGGTAACATAGATGTAACGCTTACTTCTCCTACATACATCACTGCCGAAACGTTCAGCGGTGTCGTCGATGTTTCAGGTTCAAGCTCTTCCGCGAATAAATTCAAAGCGGAAACGTTCAGCGGAAACATAAAAATCTCGGTTGTTTCTTGAATTAAAAGATTTACAACCTCAAAACAATATGATATAATATAGAAAAAGAATACACCGGCTCGTTCGGTGTATTCTTTATTGATAAAATTTTGAGAGGGATAAATTATGCTTAAGACTAATCCTGTGGTTTTTGCCGTTGATAAAACGTATCAGATAATGGTTGCAACGACCTCCCCATGCCTTTTTTGGGTGCAGGTCGGCGAGGAAGAATATTACGATGAGTCAAACGGAATCATGCGTTCGCTTTGCGATATTCACCGTGTAATAGTTCCGATGGACGAGCTTGACGCGGCGGGTGAATATACCGTCTGCTGCAGACCGCTTATCGAGAGAAAACCGTATTTTTCCGAAACTGCTCCGATTGAGAGATTTAAGTTTGAGTTTAAACCCGTACCGCAAAAAGGCGCGAGAGCGTATCACATATCAGACGCGCACAACTGGATAGACGGTCCCGTGTCCGCGGCTAAAAACTTCGGAGAGATAGATTTTCTTATCCTCAACGGTGACGTTATCGACCACAGCGGCGACCCGAGTAAGTTTGACAACGTTTACGAGATAGTTTCGCAGCTTACAGGTGGCAATATTCCTACCGTTTTCTCTCGCGGCAATCACGATATGCGCGGAAACTATGCGGAAAAATTTGCCGAGTTTACTCCCAATTCTTACGGCAATACTTACTATACCTTCCGTCTCGGAAGTATATGGGGAATCCTGCTTGACTGCGGCGAGGACAAAGAAGACGATCACAAAGAATACGGATATACCGTTTGCTGTCACGCTTTCCGTAAGAGACAGCTTAAATTCTTAAAAGACGTTATTTCAAGAAAACACGAAGAATATGAGGCTCCCGGCGTTACCACCCGCCTTGTTATTTCTCATAATCCGTTTACCCATCAGCTTGAAGACCCGTTTGACATAGAAAAGGAAATCTATACCGAGTGGGCGCGTGTGCTTAAAGAGAACGTACGTCCCGATCTGATGATCTGCGGTCATCTTCACTTCCTTGACGTGTGGATGCCCGGATGTGAGAACGATCACCTCGGACAGCCGTGCCCGATAGTCATTTCGTCAACGCCCCGCGCGTTCGCAAATTACGGCGGAACGGGATTTGTGTTCGGGGACGAGGCGATAGAAGTCACCTTTACCAACGGCGACGGCGAAAAGGGAGATAAAATAACGATAGAAAGATAATTTTATAAAT
>CAZGHD010000027.1:0-21389 GCA_964525525.1 uncultured Lachnospiraceae bacterium
CGAAATGTACAATCCCGAAAAATACACCCCTGCGGTTATAGAATTCGTGGATATTGCAGGCCTTGTACGCGGAGCATCCAAGGGTGAAGGTCTCGGAAACAAATTCCTCGCTCACATACGCGAGGTAGACGCAGTAGTTCACGTCGTGCGCTGTTTTGAAAATGACGATATTATTCACGTTGACGGTTCTATCGATCCGCTCCGCGATATAGAAACGATCAACATGGAGCTTATCTTCTCCGATATGGAATCTATGGAGCGCAGAATCGACAGAACCAAAAAAGCTATGAAGGGTGACAAAACCCTTGCGTCCCAGCTTGAACTTGAAGAACGCATTATGGCGGCACTTGAGGAAGGAAAAACGGCTCGTTCTCTTGAGCTTTCCGCAGATGAGCTCTCTATGCTGGTTGACTGTCCCCTTCTCACACTGAAGCCCGTTATATACGCAGGTAACATCTCAGAAGACGATATAGCAAACGGCGCAAAAGACAATCCTGCGTATGCAAAGCTTGAAGAATTCGCCGCATCCGAAAATTCCGGATGTCTCCCGATATGTGCCGGTATAGAAGCAGAAATAGCAGAACTCTCTCCTGAGGAAAAAGCAGAGTTCCTCACCGATCTCGGCATTGAGGAAAGCGGTCTTGACCGTTTGGTGCGTGCCGGATACGCTCTTCTCGGACTTATCAGTTATCTCACTGCAGGTCCGAAAGAGGTTCGTGCGTGGACAATAACAAAAGGAACCAAGGCACCTCAGGCTGCCGGAAAGATCCACAGCGATTTTGAACGTGGATTTATACGCGCAGAGGTAATAGGTTTTGACGAGCTTATCGCTTGCGGCAATATGACCGCCGCAAAAGAAAAAGGTCTTGTACGCAGCGAAGGAAAAGAATACGTTCTCTCTGACGGTGATATTGTACTTTTCCGTTTCAACGTTTAATAACATATAAAAATCGGAGTACCAATCAGGTGCTCCGATTTTATATTCAAAAGAAATGCCGCACCCAAAGGTGCGGCATTAAATATTTCATTTGATTTATCAACCAAAGTTAACAGTGAACCACTCGTTAAGCCTTGCTGCAAAGTAATCGTCGTTTGAGACGGTAGTCAAGCTGCTAAAGTGATCGCCTTCGTAACGTGCGATATTGACGACCGCATCAAGCGGAGACTCATAACCGATAAGCGGATCAGACACAGTAAGAAGATCAGCGTAGGTTGCATTTTCCAGAATTGCCGTAACTCTGTCGAAAATATCAGCATTTGCTTCATCAAACATCTTTTTGTCCTTTTCGCTAAAGTTGTAGCTAAGGAGAGAATATGTGGTCGAATCGAGGTTCTGGCGCTTACCGTATTCCCATACATCAGCGCTCATACCTTCTTCAGGATATGCGATGAAAGTATTACCGGTATCAACAAGATCCATCATATAATCATCATTAAGACGGGTTACAACACCGTTATCAAGTCTATAGTGGAGACCCTCAACACCGTACTGAAGAATGTTGCGAACGGTAGGATCGGTATTGATAAGAGTAAGAACTTCCATAGCACGGGAAACTTCTTTATTCTCGCAGTAAGAGCTGATACAGAACATACCCTGATATATGTCCTCATTGAAAGCAGTAGGTGCTCTGAGAACGGTTACGTAGTAATCCTCCTCGTAAGCTTCCTTATCCTGGAGAGAACCGTTAACGATAGCAGCTGCAAACTTGTTATCATTTGCGGGATCATCAGAGAAATAACCGGCCTCCTCAAATCTCTTCATAGTAATAAAGTGTTGCTGAACCTTCGTACTTCTATACTTATACTGAGGAGAAGCCGCAGAACCGTAAATGGTATTAGCGGTAATGTCAGAACCGTAGAGAGAATTCTCACCGCACCACGGCACGAAGTCGGGAGACTCAACTTTCTCAAGGAAAGGAGTATAATCAGGCTCGTTTACAGCCATATCGTCGATAAAGTCCTCAGTGTTTTTAAGGTTGGTAAAGGTACTGGGATCATAGTAATACTTATCAGCAAGCTCCTTATTTACGAGAAGCATAGTATACTCGCCGATAACGTGGTTGTTAAGAATAGCAACGGTAGAACCTTCGATCTTACCCGCATCGATAAACGTGGGATATATGTAGTCTGCAAGCTTCTTGCTGGTAGAACCGAGATCTTCGTCAAGGAAAGCAAGACGCTCATCCTCGTAGTACTTATAGAGATTCTCTATGCCGGTAAGGTAGAAGATGTCAATTTCATTTTCGGTAACTTCGGGATACTTGATCTCGGAGAAACCGATGTCGTTCATAATTGTTTCGTCGCCGGTAACTTCTTCGGTCTCAGGCTCGGTGGCGATGGTCTCGCCGCGCTTTTTAGCTTCCTTTTCAGCCTGTTTTCTTGACTCTTCCGCAGCCTCAGCTTCTGCCATTGCTTTTTCATAAGCATCAAACTGCTCGTCAAGCTTTTCAAGATATTCGTCTTCGGTATATGTGGTGATGATAACCTGAGTCTTCAGCTTGGAGCGCAGAATAGTGTTGAGCGCGTCCTGAACAGCGGAAACAGCCTCAGGGGTAGTACTTTCGTCAGTTACCATAACCATCGAGAGAGACATAGCAAGACGCTCTTCCTCTTCCTCGATACCGGTAGCCTGATTGTTACAGCCTGCCATCATCAAGGTCGGAACGACCATAAACAGACAAAGAAGCAGGCAAACAATTCTTTTTTTCATTTTGAGAACCTCCTAAAATAAATACGATGCATACGTGTAAAACAAACACTATAATACAGAATATATTTTACACCAATATGACAAATATGTCAAGAAATAATTTTGCCGATTTTGCTTTATTTATCGGCATCTTCGCGATCTTTTGCATTGTTTTGCACAATCGCGCCTTAAAAAAATCTACGTTTTGCACAATCAATTTGTAACCTTATAACAATCAATGACTTTGTTTTTTGTGCACATATCACATTTTTATTCAAGATAATCTTTTAACCGTTTTGAACGGCTGGGGTGGCGAAGTTTACGTAAAGCCTTCGCTTCGATCTGTCTGATACGCTCTCTCGTAATATTAAACGCCTGTCCTACTTCCTCAAGAGTGCACGGGCGTCCGCCGGTAAGTCCAAATCGAAGCTTGAGCACCTGTTCTTCCCTTTCGGTCAGCGTGTGAAGCACTTCATCAAGCTGCTCTCTGAGCAACGTATACGAAGCAGCCTCAGCCGGAGCCGGGGAATCTTCATCGGGAATAAAATCCCCAAGGTGACTGTCGTCTTCCTCACCTATCGGAGTTTCAAGAGATACGGGATCAAGCGCGATCTTCATAACCTCTCTGATCTTTTCCACGCTCATTCCCATCTTCTCGGCGAGTTCAGCCTCGGTAGGCTCACGGCCGTTTTCCTGAAGCATCTGTCGCTGATACCTCGAGACACGGTGAATTGTCTCGACCATATGAACCGGAATTCTTATCGTTCTTGCCTGATCAGCGATCGCGCGGGTTATTGCCTGTCTTATCCACCAGGTTGCGTAGGTAGAAAATTTATAGCCTTTGGTAAAGTCGAACTTTTCAACGGCCTTCATAAGTCCAAGGTTACCTTCCTGAATAAGATCAAGGAAGAACATTCCTTTACCGACGTATCTTTTAGCGATGCTTACAACCAGTCGAAGGTTAGACTCAACCAGCTTATTTTTGGCAATCTCGTCGCCCTGCGCCATTTTTTCGGCAAGCTCAGCCTCAACGTCAGCACCGAGAAGCGGAACCTTACCGATCTCGCGAAGATACATTCTTACCGGGTCGTCGATAGTAAGGCCGTCCTGAATAAGCGCGCTTTCCATACTTTCTGCGCTTTCGAAGCTTTCGACTTCTTTTTCAATATCACTGAGATCCTCGGGTATATCGGGTTCTATCTCAATACCGCTATTTTCAAGTGCTTCGTAGATTTTTTCGATATGTTCTATATCGTATTCGGTATCACCAAGAACTTCCGCTATTTCAAAATTTGAAATAGAGCCTTTGGCTTTACCTTTTTCAATGAGTTCTGCTATGACGTTTTTCTTTTCGTTACTCATTATTTTCTGTACTCCTTAAGCATTTTTGAACGACTGGGGTGGCGAAGTTTGCGAAGTGCTTTTGCTTCGATCTGTCTGATACGCTCTCTCGTAATATTGAAAGCCTGTCCAACTTCCTCAAGAGTGCGCGGACGTCCGTCGGTCAAACCGAAACGAAGTTTGAGCACCTGTTCCTCTCTTTCGGTCAAGGTGTGAAGTACCTCATCAAGCTGTTCTCTGAGCATATCGGTGAATACCTCTTCCTCGGGAGACGGAGAATCTTCATCCGGAATAAAATCACCGAGGTGGCTGTCATCCTCCTCGCCTATCGGGGTTTCAAGCGATACAGGATCAAGCGCGATCTTCATTACTTCTCTGACCTTTTCAACGCTCATTCCCATCTTTTCGGCAAGTTCAACCTCGGTGGGTTCGCGTCCGTTTTCCTGAAGCAGCTGGCGCTGGTATCTTGAAACACGATGTATAGTCTCGACCATATGTACGGGGATTCTTATCGTTCTTGCCTGATCGGCAATCGCACGGGTTATCGCCTGTCTTATCCACCATGTTGCGTAAGTAGAGAATTTATATCCTTTGGTAAAGTCGAACTTGTCAACAGCTTTCATCAAACCAAGGTTGCCCTCCTGAATAAGGTCAAGGAAGAACATTCCCTTACCGACGTATCTTTTTGCGATACTTACAACCAGTCGAAGGTTTGACTCAACCAGCTTATTTTTCGCGATCTCGTCGCCCGCAGCCATCTTTTCGGCAAGCTCTGCTTCAACGTCAGCGCCGAGAAGGGGAACTTTACCTATCTCGCGTAGATACATTCTTACCGGGTCGTCGATAGCAAGTCCTTCCTGAATAAGCGCTCTTTCCATATCTTCGGCGCTTTCAAGACGCTCAACGTCCTTTTCGATGTCGTCAAGATCGGAAATATCGTCAGTCGCGCCGTATCCGGAAACTTCGATTCCATTACTTTCAAGAGTTTCGTAAATTTTTTCAAGCTGGTCAATATCGTAATCTACGTCCTCAAGAGCCTCAAGAACTTCATCGCCCGAAAGCGAGCCCTTGAGTTTTCCCTTTTCAATAAGCTCACTCAGATCAAGCTTCTTTTTCTTTTCTTTTTCCATTTATGTACACCTCTTATATTTTATTCTTTTTTCGGTTTATCAGTGAGGACAGATCATCCACGCTAATATCTTTATCGTCTGATTTTTTACTTTTTTCAAGTTTCAGAACTTTTATTGCATCGTCAAGTACGTTTCTGTCGTTAACGGTCAACGTCTCGCGGGATACACGCATTTTAGTGATCCGTCCCATTTCTTCCACCGTAAAACGCTCACCAAACATTGAAATATCAAACGCGCCGGTCTTATCTGTACCCTCAGTGATCGCTTCAAAAGTTCTACGCCCGAGCTCGGTAAAGAAATCGTCGGGAGAAAGTTCTATTTCACCGATTGCAAGCGCGCGGCGATGATCTTCAAAAGAAAGAAGCAGACCTAACACCGTTTCTTCTGCGCGGGCTGCGTGAACGTTTTTTACGTAATCTGGATTGATTCTGTCTCCGTATCCTGAGCCAGACATATACGCATCCCGTATTTCGCTCTTTTTCAGCTCGCGGTTCCGCTTTGCCGCCTGACGGCGAACGTCGGTTCTTATGCTGTCCGCAGGAAGGCCCATAACCTCGGCGATCTTACCGATATACACTTCCCTCTCCGCCTCCGAATACGCTTCAGACGCGATAGCACATAGCTCTGACGTAGCCTTGATCTTATCGTCCGGAAGCGTTATATCATATTTTGACAAAATGCCGTCCACTTTGAAATCAAACCGTCCCCGGCTTCCCGAAAGCAGTTCTCTGAATTTCTCTGCGCCGAATTTTTTGATGTATTCGTCGGGGTCTTTTGCACCGCTCATCTTCAGCACCTTGACCTCGCATCCCGCCTCAGAGAGCAATTTTATCGCCTTATCAGCCGCCCTCTGACCTGCGCCGTCGCTGTCGTAAGATATTATTACTTTTTTTGAATACTTCGCCATTATCCGCGCCTGATCCGGTGTAATCGCCGTACCGAGAGTGGCAACGGCAGAAGAAAATCCCGCCGCGTGAAGCGCAATAACGTCCATATATCCTTCGCAAAGGATAAGATACTCTGAGCAGTTATTCTTCGCGTAATTCAGCGCAAACAGATTACGGCTCTTTTTGAATGCGGGAGTATCTGACGAGTTAAGATACTTTGGCAAAGAATCGTCCATTACTCTGCCGCCGAACGCTATTACATTACCGCCGACGTCTATTATCGGGAACATAACGCGTCCTCTGAAATAGTCATACGGGCGACCGGTCTTCTGGCTCTTTCCGCACATAAATCCGGTTATCATCTCTTCGTCGGTATATCCCTTTGATTTAAGATGATCGGTCAGCGCGCCGAAGCTGTCCGGTGCGTATCCGAGTCCGAATCGCTTGATTACCGCGTCAGACAGACCTCTCTGCCCTTTGAGATATTCAAGACCTTTCCGTCCGTTCTCGGAATAAAGCTGTGAATGAAAGAAACGCGCCGCGTCACGGTTCATATCTATCATTCTTGACCTTGTCGGACCTTTTTGCGGTGCCGCACCGTCCTCGGGAATCTCTATTCCCGCGCGCTTTGCAAGGAACTCAAGCGCATCGCGGTATTCGAGATTTTCCATTCGCATTATAAAGGTTATTACGTCTCCGCCCGCACCGCATCCGAAGCAGTAAAAATTCTGCGTTGAGGTAAAAACGGTGAAAGACGGTGTTTTTTCCGAGTGGAACGGGCAAAGTCCGTTCATATTCGATCCCGCCCGCTTGAGCGAAACGTAAGAGGAGACGACGTCCTCAATGTTCGAGCGATATTTTATTTCTTCAATTATGCTGTGGTCGATCATATCGGCGTCTCCTCCTGTCTTTTATTTTCCGCGCCAAATAACGGGAATGAAAAGTTCGTGATATTTTTCTATTGCAAATCTGTCGGTCATACCTGCGATAAAATCGCAAACGCATCTTTCAACAGATTCGTGCTCGGTATTCGAGTAGTACGGCTCGGGCATCTCGTGAGGATGCTCCGCGTAGTAATAATACAGGCGGGCAAGCACGTCTTTTGCCTTTGCCTCCTCGGACATGGTAACGGGATTGCGGTAAACAGTCTTGAAAAGAAACTCCCGCAAGCGCATGGTAGCCTCGTATATGTGCGGCTCCATTCCTATCTCGTTTTTATCTGTACTGTATGAAATAACAGACGTAACCATACGGTTTATTCTCTCGCTGTGGCCGACGCCGAGTACGTCGCGAAGCTCAGCGGGTATATCGCCGAGTGAGATTATTCCCGCGTGGCACGCATCGTCTATATCGTGGTTTATGTAGGCAATACGGTCGGCGTATTTTACGATAATTCCCTCAAGAGTGCTCGCCATAAAATCACCCGTGTGATTCACGATACCGTCGCGCACCTCCCAAGTAAGGTTAAGTCCGACGCCGCCTCTTTCAAGCTTTTCAACAACGCGCAAGCTCTGCTTATAATGAGTAAACTCTTTTGAATAGCATTCCTGCATTATAGCCTCTCCGGCGTGACCGAACGGCGTGTGGCCGAGATCGTGTCCGAGCGCGGCAGCCTCCGTCAAGTCTTCGTTCAGACGCAGAGCGCGGGCAATTATTCGCGCTATCTGAGTCACCTCGAGAGTATGAGTCATACGCGTACGGTACGCCTCGTCTGCGGGCGACAAAAACACCTGCGTTTTATTCATAAGACGGCGGAAAGCGTTTGAATGAATTATCCTGTCGCGGTCACGCTGAAACTCGGTGCGGTTAGGGCACGGCGAGTACGCATGATCGCGCCCCCGTGTATTCGCAGTAAGAAACGCAAACGGGGACAGAACGTTCTTTTCTCGCTCAAGGAAAACATCGCAAATGTTACTCGTAGGGATCACTCCGATCGTTAATTTGTTTTCACATATAATATACGCACAAACCCTTCAAAAACCTCTTTTATTTTGCAATTTTTTTGATTTTTTCAAAAAAAGATGAGATTATTTGCGATAACACTTGAATAAATCCGAGTTTTATGGCAAAATATAAGTAACTTTATTAAAAAATGCTCTCGGAGGTCATAAATGAGCCTTGATATATTAAACGCGGTAAACGGAATCAAATGTGAATGCGGCAAAGAACACGTCTTTTCAGCCGACGTCACGATCGGCGACGGAGTTATATGTACGCTTCCCGAAAAGGTGAAGAAGTTTAACGCAAAAAAAGTATTTCTCGTATCAGATATCATCACCCACAAAGTTGCGGGAGAGAAAGCGGTATCCATTCTTGAAGAAAGCGGAATCACCGTCTGCAAATACGTTTTTGAAAAAGGCACTGCAAAAGATCCGCTTGAGCCGAACGAAACGAACGTAGGTCTCGCGATAATGCATTTTGACAAAACCTGCGAAGCTGTAATCGGTGTCGGAAGCGGAGTAATAAACGATATATGCAAGATAATCGCAAGTATCGCAGGACTCCCCTATATCATCGTAGCAACTGCCCCGTCAATGGACGGATATGCGTCCGCAACCTCGTCAATGACGCGAGACGGGCTCAAAATTTCGCTTGACAGCAAATGTCCGGAGGTTATAATAGGAGATCTTGACATCCTTGCAACCGCGCCTACGAAGATGCTTCGTTCCGGTCTTGGAGATATGCTCGCAAAATATACCAGCATATGTGACTGGAGAATATCTGCATACATAAACGGCGAATATTACTGCGAAAAGATCGCCGCGCTTATTCGCGAAGCGCTGAAGCGTTGCGTTGACAATGCAGACGCGTTGATCGAACACGATAAAGATGCGATCAGAGCGGTTTTTGAGGGACTTATAATCTGCGGAGCCGCAATGAAGCTCTCCGGAGTTTCCCGTCCCGCATCCGGCATTGAACATTACATTTCCCACGTTTGGGATATGCGCGGTACACAGTTTGACACCCGTGTTGATCCCCACGGACTTCAGTGCGGTGTCGGAACTTATGTTTCCATTCGGCTTTACGAAATGCTCTGCGACTACACTCCCGATCGCGATGCCGCAATAGCGTACGTTAAGAGCTTTGATTATCAAAGCTGGGCGGAAGAACTGCGTGAGCTTGTCGGTCGCGGCGCGGAGAGCATGATTGAGCTTGAAAAGAAAGAAAATAAGTACAGCTACGAAAAACACAGAGTCCGTATTCTTAAAATAAGCGAAAACTGGGCGGATATAGTTAAGATCATTCGCGAGGAGCTCCCTCCGTCAGAGGAAATATATCTGTTGCTTGAACGTCTCGGAATGCCCCGCGCGCTAAACGGTGTCGGTCAGAGTGAAGCGCTTTTCCTCAAGGTTTTCTGTGCCACCCGCGATATTCGCGACAAATACGTTCTCTCTCGCCTTACCTTTGATCTCGGAATCACTGACGAGCTTGTCGCTGCTCTGATAGCGGAATACGAAGAAAGACGCCGAATCGCGAGACTTAATAAAAAGAAATAAGCACATATAAAAGGTCCCTATACACAAGAGGGATCTTTTTGTTATCACGTAAATCAAAGCTCTCCTATCGCGAGAGTTTGCCTCGGCAATAAAGGTGTTGTACGGTTTTTACCGATGTGTTATAATATTTTCAGAATCAGAGCTCGGATTACTACAAGAAAGTGAGCATACGCGATGAACAATATCGGAAAAAGAATCAAAGAACTACGCAAGAAAAACGATCTGACTCAAGAAAAACTGGCTGATTTTCTGGGTGTAACGTACAAATCCGTTTCAAAATGGGAATGCGGTATTACAACCCCGGATATTTCCATGATAGGCCCGCTAACCAAGATTCTTAACGTTTCCTCAGACGAACTGTTAGGACTGAACCCGGAATCCATAGATAAACGCCGTGCCGAACTGGAGGAAGAATTACACCAAGCCTGGATCAACGGAGGAGAACTTGACGGTTTTGAATTAGTATACAAGGCACTGGAAAAGATAGTCCGCGAATATCCGGGTGATATGAAAATTTTGTGCGATTTTGCTTATGCTGTGTCAAATCGAGCATTACATTTAGAAAATAGAGAAGAGGAGATTCAGAAAGCCATTCGGCATTTTGAAACTGTTATTGAAAACACGGAAGACGAAAACGTTAAGTTGTCTGCAATCAACGGAATCACTCAATCGCTTTCTTTCATCGGTCGCTATGAGGAAGCAAGAAATTATGCCGACCTAGTTCCGGATAGACCGAGGATATCAAAAGACGCCATTATTGAAAACTGCTTGCGCGGAGAAGAATTACGCAAACGCCGTCAGCAAAGATTGGATTCTTTTTTTCACCAGCTTCTCACTCTTATGGAAGAATGCGCTGACGATAAATTACGCGCGATCGAAGACTGCGAAAAAATACTGCAGATCATCATTCCTGACGGTGAGTATCTTGAATACCATTGTAATCTCGCCGATCTTACGTATAAAAAAGCGCGGCTCCTTATGCGGCAGAATAAATACATCGAGGCAGTTGAAGCATTGGAAAAATATAAGTATCATTCTGTTTTAGCAGATCGCGCCGATGTACACGAAAATGAACTTCGTTACACGTCTATGTATCTTGATTTGATTGTACTTCCGCCCAACGTTCCGCAGGAGAAAATCACTCCATCGTATAGCGAAGCATTTGAACTTCAAATCCAAGATGAACTATTTGAACCACTCTATGATCGCGAGGATTTCAAAAACTTATTTAAATAATCACTAAAAAAGGAACATCCTTACGCCAAGATTATCACAGCAGAAAGGATGTTCATTTTTTCATTTTTATGCTATATTCAATTTCGCGCAAACAATTATTTCTTTCCGAAAAGACCGCCGAGCTTATCGCCAAGCCCGCCGAGTTTATCTCCAATATCGTCAAGAGAAATCTTTGCCTTAACTCCGTCAACGATGCTCTTTATCTGATCGTCGGGAAGATCAATACCGATAAGTCCCTCGATGGTAGGAATCGGATCAGATTTGAACTTCGTGAGCAGGTCTTTGTCAGACTTTATCTTTTCAACGATCTCGTTTATCTTTGCTTTAATATCCATTATAGTTACCTCGCTTGTTTTTTATTTAGTATATCACAAAAATGAAATCATCGCAAGTGTTTTTTATTTGGGTAATGAAACACGTTTTGAGTACAAAAACGCAACTATTACGGCAACCGCACAGGCAATCACCAACGAGATCACGACGGGAACTGCTATCGGCACGCCGCCACCGTTTTCTTTATCGTCGTTTTCGGTAACCTCGTCTGTATGAGTTGATTCATTTTCTTTAGCAGTAGTTATAACGGTATCGATCTCATCAGCTTGAGTGGTGTTGACCTCGGTTGTAGTAACCGCAGATTCACTCGTTTCTCCATTATCGCTTTCATCGATAGTAACGTCTGAAAAAACAGTGTCTACGTACTTGGTAGTTTCAGGCTCGGTAACAGAATCAGTATCTGTAACCTGCGGAGGTGCCGTAGTTTCTTCTGCGGTAGTAACTTCAGGTGGCATTGTCGTTTCTTCATCCGTAGTAACTTCGGGGACAGTAGTTTCCTCCCCCGAAACAGTTATCTTTATAGTATCTTCCATGACGCTCACCGAATCATCCGAGCATTTAAGTCCGGCGAGAGAAAAAGCATCCTTTTCTCCCGAAGAAACGTTTTGTTTTACAGTAAACGAAGCCGTCAGCGCAACTGTTTCAGGCGCAAACGAGGCACTGCCGAATCCCGCAG
This sequence comes from uncultured Lachnospiraceae bacterium, assembly GCA_964525525.1. Lineage (GTDB taxonomy): Bacteria > Bacillota > Clostridia > Oscillospirales > CAG-272 > RGIG2161. The sequence continues at coordinate 11,790 of CAZGHD010000027.1, forward strand.
CTACCAAACGAATTATATTTGTTCCGACAGCCTCTGCCTTTCCGATAGTAAGCAAGGAAAGGACCGCGCTTGCATCAGCGTCGCCGTTATATTCAAACACGGCGTCATCAAAAACCAAGTCAAACTGAAGCTTGCTCGTACTGTCAATCTTTGGCAAAAGGACGGTGACGCGAACAACTTCCTCCGAGTCAAGTTCGGAAAGCGATTTACCGCCGTCCGCCTCTGCCACGGCAACTATAACGCCACTTGCCGCGGATGAATAAACCGCCGGAATATTAAAGAATATTACTGCTATTAAAAATATCGAAAAAATACTTTTTTTCATTACCGTTTTCCTTACGTTTTATGCAAAGCAAAGATCAAGGCAGGCCAGAACGTCGTCTACGTCCACGTCTCCGTCTTTGTCAAGATCTGCAAGAGCTATCTGATCCGCGGTTGGAATTACGAACACAAGATCAAGACAAAGAAGAACGTCGTCTACGTCAATAGTATCATTCCCGTCAATGTCGCCCGGTTTAGTCTCCGAAGCCTCGATCATAACCGTGTTGTAAACCGTTCCGTCAGGCGCAGTCCATGTAGGAGTAGTCCAGCCGGTCGTGCCTTCGGTGTAGTAAATGGTTGCGGTTGCTGGAATTGCATTTGTGCCCCAAGTGCTCGGTACGTTGCCTTCGAAGGTTACGTTCGTTAATAATTCACACATATAAAACGCAGCACTACCAATTGTTGTTAAACTATCCGGTATTTTTACACTTGTTAAAACATCACAATAAGAAAAAGCGTTCCATCCCAATACCATAACTCCATCGGGTATATCTATGTTTGTCAAGCTGTCACAACCCATAAACGCAGCTTCACCTATTGTTGTTAATCTTTCCGGAAATTTTATATCAATTAAACTTTTACAATTATTAAATGTATCTTTACCTATCATAGTTACTCCATCGGGTATATCTATGCTCGTCAGGCTTTCACATCCGCAAAACGCCTCCTCACCTATAGTTGTTACTCCATCAGGTATTTCTATACTTGTTAAACTTCTGCAAATCCAAAACGCAAAATCATCTATTGTTGTTAATCCATCCGGAAGGTTTATGCTTTTTAACCCTTCGCAACCATTAAATGTATGTTTACCTATAGTTGTTACTCCATTGGGTATATCTATGCTTATTAACTTATTGCATCCCATAAATGCATAATCACCTATTGTTGTTATACTGTCGGGTAGTTCTATATTAACTAAACTTTGACAGAAATAAAACGCCGCCTCATCTATTGTTATCACACTATCCGACAAATTTATATTAATTAAATTTTTACACTCAGAAAACGCAAAATCTTTTATTGTTATCACTTCATCGGGAATATCTATGCTTGTTAAGGCGTCACATCCCATAAATGCAGCTTGACCTATTGTTGTTAAACTATCTGGTAACTTTATGCTCTCCAAAGCTATACAATTATAAAATGCAAAATAACCTATCGTTGTCACGCCATCTTCCACAACACATGCTTTTATACTACTTCCGAAAAGTTCACCCCATTGTGTAGGAAGAATTAAAATTCCGTCTTCACGTACTAGTCCCCAACTCTTCATTTCACCACTGCCAGATATAGTAAGGAGTCCTGTACTATCAAGCATCCACTTAACATTGTCCCCCTGCGCTCCGCAATTACCGCTTGCAATTATTTCAGCAATAGTTTTAGTATTATAAACCGTTCCGTCAGGCGCAGTCCAAGTAGGAGTAGTCCAGCCGGTCGTACCTTCGCTATAGTAGATAGTTGCGGATTCTGTGATAGCATCCTCGCCCCAAGTATTCGGGACGTTGCCTGCAAAAGTTACCTGAGTAAACGAATGGCAAAAACCGAAAGCATATTCGCCAAGCGTTGTCAAAGAAGCAGGAATAGTTACCTCTGTCAAACCGGAAACGGTAAAGGCACTATTGCCCACTGAAAGTAATCCATCAGGAAGAGCTATACTACGCAATTTTTCGCAACCGTAAAACGCCCAATCGCCAATAGATTTCAAGCTGCTCGGAAGAATAACTTCGGATAACGAGCAATACTCAAACGCTTTAACGCCTACCGAAGTGACTCCATCTTCAATTATACATTTGGTTATTTTATTGTTATATTCATTCCACGGAGAAGGCTCCCACGTAGTGTAGTCATACATTTCCCCGCTGCCGGTTCCTGTATAGTTTATGTAAAGCGTTCCGGTCTCCGAATCAAAGTTCCATACAACACCGTCGCCGCATTCATTAGATGTAGACGGCTTTTCTTCGTAAACGTAATCTTCGGTATCCATAGGATACTCGGTTATAAACGCGGTGGAATTATATTCGCCGTCTCTCGTGTGATCGCCGAAATTAGCATTACTTCTCAAGAAATAGTCATAGGTAGAACGTCCTGCGTCCCAAGTCGAGTCAAGATTATAGTAGAGATCTTCAAGTTCAACTATATTCCAGCCGTGAGGGCTGCCGTTTCCGATTCCGGAAATATATCTTGCATCCATTCCGACCTCAAGTGCCATTCTGTAAAACAGAAGTGCGTATCCCTGGCAGACCGCAGTTTTGTTTATCAGGGCAGCATAGGCAGAGTGCTTCAGCATATATGAAGAATCATTAAGATTCGCATAATCATAGGTTATATTAGCGCACATATAATCATATATAGCATTAACCTTCTGATAATCATCCATACCGTCAGTGATTATAGAACCAAGCACGCGATCGATCTCCGCGTCAACCTCAGCCTCCTGCTCGGCAGTGGTAAACAGCTTTACCTGATAAGTGATAACGCAATAGACGTTACCATTTTGTACAAACGCAGAGCTTGTGCTTGCACTGTAACCCGTTCCCTGATGCGATATGTAATCACCGCCTTTGGGATCGGTTCCGTGAGCAGATGCGATTGCCCATATATCATCCCACGGAACGGAAAAAGTACCGCTTCCGTCATACGGAGTGGTGTAGTATATAGAGATGTAGGGTTCTCTGTTTATCATACCTTCTCTGAGTTCTTCTGCAACCTCTGCCGCAGTTGAATTATAGCTTGAGTCTCCGCTCGAAAATTCAAACGGTATATATTCGCTATACGATACCGCCTCCGCCTCGTCAACGATACCGGCATACTCGGGATTGACGTAGGTATAACTCTGCGGCTCAAGATAAGTGATCTCCTCAACAGCAAAAGCGTTGATCGGAATACATCCAAACACAAATACCGCAGATAACAGCATAGCTAAAATTCTGTTTTTCATAAAAAACCTCCGTATGATGTAAAAATTTCATATTGATTTAAAGGAGAACCTATATAAAAATCTTTTATAGAAAAATATATATCCAAAACAAAAGATACCATAAATTCTCGATTTTGTCAAGAAAAAAAGGAATAATTGGGGGATTTCTTCAACATTTTTGCACAAAAAACAGAGGGCATATCTCTATGCCCTCTGAAATCGGTATTTTTATTTAATTAAAATACTACGCAACGCTCAGTATCCTTGTCAAAGATGTGAACTCTGGAAGGATCGATAGCGATCTTGATGGTGTCGCCTGCGCGAGCGGTAGAACGGGAGGATACGCGAGCGATAAGGTTCTGCTCGTCAACGGTGATGTAAAGATAAATCTCCGCACCCATAAGCTCAGTAACGTCAACCTGAACGTCAAATACGCTGTCGCTGAAGTTAGAAAGATAGATGGGCTCGTCGTGAATAGCCTCAGGACGGATACCTGCGATAACTTCCTGACCGATATAGTCAGCAAGAGCGGGATCGTTAGCCTTTTCAGCGGGAAGCTTGAGCTCGTTATCGCCGAACTTAAGGAATACATCAGCGCCCTTCTTAACAAGAGAAGCGTTGATAAAGTTCATCTGAGGAGTGCCGATGAAGCCTGCAACGAATACGTTTGCGGGGTTGTCATACAGCTTCTGAGGAGTATCAACCTGCTGGATGAGACCGTCCTTCATAACAACGATACGGGACGCCATGGTCATAGCCTCGACCTGGTCATGAGTAACGTAGATAAAGGTGGTACCGACTCTCTTATGAATCTTGGTAAGCTCAGTTCTCATCGCTGCACGAAGCTTAGCGTCAAGGTTGGAAAGCGGCTCGTCAAGGAGGAATACCTTGGGGTTACGAACGATAGCACGACCGAGCGCAACACGCTGCTTCTGACCACCGGAAAGAGCCTTCGGGCGTCTGTCAAGAAGGTGGGTTATATCAAGGATACGAGCAGCCTCTTCAACGCGGCGCTTGATCTCTTCCTTGGGGGTTTTACGGAGTTTAAGACCGAAAGACATGTTCTCAAAAACGGTCATATGAGGATAAAGAGCATAGTTCTGGAACACCATTGCTATATCTCTGTCCTTGGGAGCAATATCGTTGACAAGCTTGTCACCGATGAAAAGCTCGCCTTCGGTAATCTCTTCAAGACCTGCGATCATACGGAGAGTTGTAGACTTACCGCAACCGGAAGGTCCAACAAGAACCAAGAACTCTTTGTCCTTGATATCAAGACAGAAATCGGAAACAGCGGTAACGCCGCCCGGATACTTCTTGTAAATGTGCTTAAGTGATAAGCTTGCCATGGGAAATCCTCCTTAAGGTATCTAAAGATATGTCGGAAAACCGAAATCCGACACATCTCGAATTTCAGAATATTACTGATATATTGTAACAGATTTTTGCCGTAAATAAAAGAGTGCAATTCAACAAAATTAACGTTATTGTTTTGTGTATTTTGCACAATGCACAATAAATTCCCGTTATTTCTTGTCCTTTGAACCGCTTTGTGTCACTAATAAATTAGTGATTATGCTTTTTCGGCAGGCAGAAGAGACAGGGAAATACGCTTTTTCTTGACGTCAACGTCCTTCACTCTGACGTTTATCACGTCGCCGACCGAGAGCACCTCGCTCGGATGTTTTACAAACTTGGTGGACATCTCCGATATGTGAACGAGACCGTCCTGATGTACTCCGATGTCAACGAAAGCACCGAAGTCAATAACGTTTCGCACCGTTCCGACGAGCATCATATCCGGCTTGAGATCGTTTATATCGAGAATATCCTCGCGGAGTATCGGCTTTGGAAGCGAATCACGGACGTCGCGTCCCGGCTTTTCAAGCTCGTCGATTATGTCACGCAAGGTAGGCTCACCAACACCAAGCTCATCGCAAAGAGCAGGGATTCCTATTTCGGATATGCGCTTACGCATCTCGGAAAGTCCGCGCTGCTTAACGTCATCCTCTGTGTATCTGAGTTTGAGAAGCAACGCTCTCGCCGCAGCGTATGACTCGGGGTGAACGGCAGTATTATCAAGCACCTCGTCCGAGCCGGAAACGCGGAGGAATCCCGCGCACTGCTCGTACGCTTTATCACCCAAACGCGGCACTTTTTTTAGCTGTGCGCGCGATTTGAATTCCCCGTTTTCTTCTCTGTATTTTATGATATTTTTAGCTATTGTAGCGTTAATTCCGGCTATATACGAAAGCAATGAGTGAGACGCGGTATTGAGATCAACGCCGACAGAGTTTACGCAGTCCTCGACGACACCGTAAAGCGCTTCGTCAAGACGCGCCTGCTTCATATCGTGCTGGTACTGCCCGACTCCTATGGATTTCGGATCTATCTTTACAAGCTCCGCAAGCGGATCCTGAAGTCTTCTCGCAATAGACACGGCAGAACGCTGGGTAACGTCAAAATCCGGGAACTCATCCGCCGCAAGCTTTGACGCAGAATAAACCGACGCGCCCGCCTCGCTTACCATAGCGTATTTTACGTCTATATTTGCCTCGCGCAAAAGATTTGCGATGAATATCTCGCTTTCTTTTGACGCGGTTCCGTTTCCGATAGCAATAACGTCAACGTCGTATTTTCCGATAAGAGAAAGCACGATCTTCTTGCTTCCCGCAACATCCTCGCGCGGTTTCGTGGGATATATCACGGCAGTGTCAAGAACGCGCCCGGTCTGATCGACAACCGCGAGTTTACATCCCGTACGGTATCCCGGGTCGTATCCCATAACGGTCTTGCCTTTGAGCGGACTTTGCATAAGAAGATGCTTTAAGTTGTTTGCAAAAACGGTTATCGCGCCGCCGCACGCCTCGTCAAAGATCATCGTGCGGATCTCGCGCTCAACTGACGGCGCGATAAGACGCTCGTATCCGTCCACCATAGCGCGCATAACGTACTGTTTCGCAGGGCTCTCGGGGTTGGTGATTACCTCAGAGAAAAGATAATTCAGGATTATCTCGGACGGAAGATCTATCGAGACCTTCAAAAATTCCTCTTTTTCTCCGCGGTTGATAGCAAGCACGCGATACTGCGGCAGAGTGCTTACCTTTTCGGAAAAATCATAGTATATTGAGTATACCGAATCCTCGTCGGTTGCTTTCTTTGACGTAAGAACTCCGTACTCATAGGTATACGTTCTTATCTGTTTGCGGTACTCGGCGTTGTCCGATATATTTTCAGCGATAATATCGCACGCGCCGTCAAGGGCGTCGGTCGCCGTTTCCACACCTTTTTCCGCGTCAACGTAGTCTTCTGCTATGTCGGAAATAGGTCTGTCGTACTCTTTTGCCTGCTCCATTATAAGAGTAGCAAGAGGCTCAAGTCCGCGCTCGCGTGCAACGCTTGCTCTCGTTTTTCTCTTGGGCTTGTACGGACGGTAAATATCCTCAATTTCGGTCATAGTAACCGCCGCATCAAGAGCCTTGGCAATCTCATCGTTCATAACGCCCTGCGCTTCGATAAGCGAGCGAACCTCTTCCCTGCGCTCGTCAAGCTTACGCAGATATGTAAGTCTCTCAAAAAGCTCTCGCAAAACCGTGTCGTCAAGTCCGCCGGTTACTTCCTTTCTGTAACGCGCGATAAACGGCAGAGTGTTGCCTTCGTCGATCAAAGCGACGGTGTTTTTTACGCGTTCCTCGCTTATTTTAAGTTCTTCTGATAATATCTTGATTACGTCTGTCATTTCAGTTTTTTTCTCCGCTATTTCTAATTGTTTCTATTTCTTTTTCGGTAAGTTCACGCCACTGTCCGCGCTCAAGCGCAGGATCAAGTTCGAGTCCTCCGAAGGTAATTCTTTCAAGCCGTACTATCTCGTTTCCGACGGCAGCAAACATTCGTTTTATCTGGTGATACTTCCCTTCGGTTATAGTAATCACCCCGTCGCGTCTGTCCTCTCCGACAGTTATTTTAGTCGGCGCAGTAACGTTTTTCTCGCCTATATCAATACCGCTGCATATTCTTGTCCTGTTGTTTTCGGAAAGTTCGTCACGCAAAGAATAAGAATACCGCTTCTCCACGTGATGCTTTGGTGACAGAAGCTTATGAGACAGCTCTCCGTCGTTTGTGAGAAGCAGAAAGCCGGTGGTGTCTTTATCCAGTCTCCCGCTCGGAAAAAGTTTCATTTTCTTATATTTTTCGGGCAGAAGATCAAGCACGGTTTCCTGCTTCGGGTCTTCGGTTGCCGAAAGAATACCGGCAGGCTTGTTCATCATGATATAAACGAATTCGGAATATCTGATAATCTCTCCCAAGAGAGTAATTGTGTCCTTTTCCGGGTCAATATGTACGTCCGCACGCTTTGCGGGGACACCGTTTACGGTGATACCTCCGCGCTTTACGACCTTTGCACATTCCTTTCTTGACAGCACGCCCATCTCGGACATAAATTTATCAAGCCTCACGGGCACACCTCCAAAAAATCAAAATTGCATTATTATCGCGAGCACCAATATGACCGCCGTAACGGTACCGGTCACGTACCCGACGAAAAACCTTTTTACGCTATCGCTCATAACACGACCTCCTTTGATATTTCGGTCATATTATTCCCAAGTATAAGATTTTTATTTTTCCGCCTCTGTATCCTTTAGATACGCAAGAGAAAACAGTTCGTCTATCCGATCTTTTTTGCCGGTAACGTAGAGATACCCGAATATCGTCTCAAATCCGGTTGCCTCTTTATATTCAACGGGAGACGCACTTTTCGGGATAGAATGATGATCTATATTATGCCCTCTGCGGTATACGGCGATCTCTTCCTCGGTAAGGTGAGGCAAGATCCGCTTTACTGCGGCGCACTGCGCTTTCGCACGCACGAACTCAAGCGCGTGCTCGTTAAGCTTACCCGCGTTGGATATACCGAGTGACACGAGATGCGAACGAACGCACAGCTCCACTACCGAGTCTCCGAGATACGCAAGCGCGGCGGTAGATAGATTTTCCGTAGCTATATCCGGCATTTGACCGACCTCTCTTTTTTCTAAAATCAACGTAACAATATTTTACCATAATGTCGGATTTTTTTCAAGTATTCCTATTGAACAGAAAAAATAAATGTGTTATAATATAATCGGTGGAATTGATTAATTTACTCCACGGAGGTAAAAATGTTCGAAAACGAATACGTCTCGCTGACACTCGCAAAGCAGAAAAACATCGCGCTGATAGCGCACGACACAAAAAAGCCGGACATAATCGACTGGTGCAAAGACAATAAGGAGATCCTCTCACAGCACTTTTTGTGCGGTACCGGCACCACTGCGAAAATGATCGCGGAAAAGACCGGTCTTCCCATACGCGGATTCAACAGCGGCCCTCTCGGCGGCGACCAGCAGATAGGCTCCAGAATTGTCGAGGGTAAGATAGATCTCGTTATTTTCTTCTCCGATCCGCTTGCGGCACAGCCTCACGATCCCGACGTAAAGGCGCTTCTACGTATCGCGCAGGTATACGATATTCCGATAGCTAACAACAGAGCTACCGCGGATTTCCTGATAACCTCCGAGTACATGAACAAGGAATACACTCACTACGTCGTTAATTTCAAGAAAAACATAGAGGATCGCGCAAAAAGCCTTTGAGCGCCGGCAAGCTAAACCCGTATAAAAATATTTTTTAAGAAAATAATAATTGATAAAGAGGAGGAACTGTATATGAAATTCATTATTCCCAAAGAAGAAGAGAAAAAGAGCGGCGTTATCAAGTACGTTGCGATCGGCGCAGGTATCGTTCTTGCAATCATCGGTATCTTCGTGCTCATCAAGAAGCTCACCAAGAAAAATTGCGTTTGCGAATGCGACTGCTGTGACGACGATTGCTGCTGCGACGAAGAATGCTGTTGTGACTGTGAAGAAGATGACGAATGCTGCGAATGCGAGTGCGGCGAGCACGTAGAAAACGCAGAAGATCTTTTCTGATATATAACCGAAAACGGGCTGTCTTTTGCTGACAGCCCATTTTTTATTCAACAGTTACAGATTTTGCAAGATTACGCGGTTTATCCACGTCGCACCCGCGAAATACCGCCGTATGATACGCCAAAAGCTGCAACGCCGCAACCGTAGGAAACGGAGAAAAACACTCCTCTGTTCCCGGCAGATAAACGATCCGTTCGCACAAGCCGTCCGGCACGGCGATCCCCTCTCTTACAAAAGCAGTAACGTCCGCGCCGCGAGCGCGGACTTCTTTTATATTGCTTATCATCTTGTCGCGCAACGCCTCTTGAGTTATCAGCGCAACTACAGGCGTACCGTTTGATACAAGTGCTATCGTGCCGTGCTTTAGCTCTCCTGCAGGATACGCCTCGC